>CAJXRM010000007.1 GCA_913059205.1 uncultured Flavobacteriales bacterium | reverse complement strand
TCTACACAGAGTAGATCGTCGGCAGCGTCAGATGTGTATAAGAGACAGGAGTAGGCCAGCGTTGTCCAGTGATAAAAGTTTACGTGTGTCATTTTCAATAATTAACAACTTAGCCAAGGGGTTTACCAAACCTGTTTTAATATGAACATTTCCTTCCGCTAGGTCTGGATGTATACCAACGGCCAATTTTTCTGTAAAAGTTGTTCCACGTACATCCAATGAAGATCGAGGCTGTATTGTATTAACGCCAACAAATACTTGAGGACAATTTACATATATTTTGTTTGGACCGTTACTCCATGAAGGATTTATTAGTTGACCTTCAACACATTGTTTATTAACGGGGCTGTAAATTGCATTTAATAGGTCATCAGGACCTCCCTTTTTGGCTACACCGTTATCATTTAATACCAAAAAAGAAAAACTTCCATTTGTGAAGTTACTCGTTGAAAGTGTTTCGGCGTTGGGTAATTTAAAATTACCATCAACTGTCGCATTTCCGTCGAAATTCGTGTTTCCTAAAACTTTGAAATTTTGTTTAACAACTGCGTTATCACCCATGACAGTTTTTCCTTCAATATAAACCTTATCCATAACGCGAATCGTTTTGTTAACGCGTAACGAATCATTAATAACCAAAGAGGAATCAATTTTTACATTTCCGTTTACATTTAAACGTGCTGTTGGATTGAGTGTTCCGACTCCTACGTTGCCAGATGTGGGGAGTGTATTGTCTTGAGAAAAAGAAAGATATGCGACACCGCACACGAAAATTGTAGTGAATAGTTTTTTCATAGTTGGGTTTTAAATACACCGCCAATTTGCAAAAAAAAAAAATGAATTGTCCAAGTAATTTTGAAAATTCAGCACTTATACGCTAAAAACAGGTATAAATACGCGAGAAAATTAAATCGTTCAAAAGAACAAGTCTTAACATCTTGTATCTTTTAGTCTTAAGGTCTTACTTATATTTCCCTTGATACTTCTCAAACAATTCACTCTGCGTATTATTTAATGTGATGAATTTCCCATCAATCATTCCTAAAAACAGGTTGTTCGTTCGCATGTCAAGTGCGCTTCCATCTGAAACAAAAAGTGTAGCCGATTTCCCTTTTTCAATACTACCATAATTTTCTCCAATTCCCATAATTTCACACGCCCAAAGACTTACAGAGCTAATAGCTTCTTCCTCTGTTAAACCATGCGCCATAGCAGTTCCCGCTAAGAAAGGTATGTTTCGTGCATTCATAGCCTCCATATCTCCTTCATTTTGAAGGCAGAATTTTACGCCTCCTTGTTTTAATAAAAACGGAAGTTGGTAAGGCAAATTAACGGCATCATTTTCGTTCTCTGGTAAACTATGTGGGCGCAATAACATTACAGGAATCTTCGCATCAGCAAGTTTGCGTGGAATTAAATAGGCGTCATAACCACCCACAATAACTGGGAATGGCAAATCAAATGCTTTTGAAAAATCGATGATATCGACCAATTGTTGAATTTCGTTTGCGTGAATATACACCCGTTGTTTTCCTTTGAAACATTGGCGCATCGCTTCAAATCGCGCATCTTTATTGTCGTTTTTGTCTGTGCTAGAGTACGCTTTCGCCATTTCAAAGAAGGAGTAAATTTCTCGTTTGTGCTCTTCGTACGTTTTACTTTTTTCAATTTTCGCATTCGATTCCCAACGATTTCCTCGGTCTATGCTTTCTGGCCAATTTAAATGAATTCCATCATCTTGTCTTACTGTTGCGTCTTCCCAATTCCAACCTTCTAGTGCCATAACAGAAGACATTCCTGAAATAACTCCACCTCGTGGAGTTGCTTGTGTAAGCAAAACACCATTCGTTTTGACAGTTGAAATTACTTTCGATTCCGTATTGAAAGCGATTTGTGAACGAACATGTGGGTTTAAGGATCCAACTTCATTAAAATCTCTAGTTGCACGGACCGCATCAATTTCGGTAATTCCTAAGGTTGAATTTGGTGCAACAAATCCAGGATAAATATGTCTTCCGTTCAATTGAATAATCGTATCCCATTCGTTTTTGTCTACAGTATATGCCAAAGAGTTTTTAATCAAAGTGATTTTTCCTTTTTCAATTCCGATTAAAGCACTTTGTAGCGTTTCTCCGTTGCCAACGTGTAGAAAACCATTTACAAGTAATACTTTTTCTTGTGCGAATGACGAGAAAGCAATTAGAGAAATAAGAATGAATGATAAACTATTTTTCATATTAATGGTGATTTTCTTCAGTTGATAATTCCTCTCCTAATGTATTGCAGTGATAATGTCCTTTTTTCCGTTTGAAAAATGGTTGCGTTTTCGCATCTGGAGTTGAGTTTGCATCTAGCATTTTTGAGATGATTCGAGCTTTTTCGGCTTGATTTTTTTGTTGCAACAATGCATCTGTGTCTTTATCGTAATAAACAGCCCCGTCAACAATAGTTTGTTCAACGATTGCATTTATAGAAAGAGGATTGGAAGACCATACAACGATGTCCGCATCCTTTCCAACTTTCAAACTACCAGTTCTATCGTCGATATGCAATAATTTTGCTGGATTTAAAGTCACCATTTTCCAGGCTTCTAATTCCGTCATTTTCCCATATTTAACACTTTTGGCTGCTTCTTGGTTTAAGCGTCTACCCATTTCAGCATCGTCTGAATTAATTGCAACAGTAATTCCTTGATTATGCATTATTGCAGCATTATAAGGAATCGCATCGTTTACTTCGTATTTGTACGCCCACCAGTCTGAAAATGTTGAACCACCTGCTCCATGATCTTTCATTTTGTCAGCAACTTTATATCCTTCTAAGATGTGCGTGAAGGTATTTATTTTAAATCCCATTGAATCGGCTACATGCATCAACATGTTGATTTCTGATTGGACATAGGAGTGACAGGTGATGTGTCGTTTCCCATCCAATATTTCCAATAACGTTTCCAATTCTAAATCGACTTGGTATTTATTTGGATTGGATTTTTTATTCTTAGCGTATTCTCTTGCTCGGGAGAAAGCGTCGTAATACAATTGCTCAACACCCATTCGCGTTTGCGGAAAACGGATGGTATTGTAATCGCCCCAATTGGACTGTTTCACATTTTCACCAAGAGCGAACTTGATGAATTTAGGCTGATTGTCCAATAACAAGTTTTCAGCTGTTTCACCCCATTTTAGCTTGATAATTGCCGATTGCCCACCAATAGGATTTGCGGAACCATGCAATAATTGAGAAGTAGTAACTCCTCCAGCCAACTGGCGGTAAATATTTATGTCATCTGGATTAATTACATCGCGAATGCTAACTTCAGCAGAAATGGCTTGTCCACCCTCATTAACGCCATTTGAAATAGCAATATGTGAATGCTCATCGATGATTCCACTTGTAACATATTTACCATTTGCATCAATTATACGCGCGTTTGTCGGTGTTTTAAAGTTTCCATCTCCCACGAATGCAATCTTTCCATTTTGAACGACAACTGATCCATTTTGAATTACTTCTTCACCTGTCCATATCGTTGCGTTTTTAATAACGATGTTTTCCTTTTTGGCCAGAGAATCTAAACCAAATGCCATATTTGGAAACCAAAGGTGCTTGGCGGTGTCTGAAACGTTAGCTTTTACGTCTTCCTTCTCAGCTTTCGCCTTCTCCAGTTTAATAGCCGACCATTTTACCCATTTTCCAGTTGGAAGTAATCCATCACCTTCAAAAATTCCAAGTTTGGAGTTTGCTTTACCTTGTAAAGTCACACTTCCATTCCAATTTGAATCCTTAATGTTGAATTGAAATGTCACATCATTTCCAATCTGATCAACAAATAAGTTCGTTGTTGAATCTTTAATAAGTTCGGATGCTGTTGTAGAATATGTTAATTTTCCTTTGTATTTATCTGGATCACCTGTTATATCAATCTTAAATTTTTGGTTGTCAATAAGTAAATTATATTTTCCTGCGATGGACTCAGGAGAGGAAGCCTTTAAGATGGTTTGTTCTCCCATTGACCATGACTCTAAAATTTCGGCTTTTTCAGTAAGTGGATTTTTAGAGTAGATAACGAAACATGCGTATTTGTTTTCCTCAAGAGTTCCCAATTGAGATGAAAAACCTGCAATTCCAGCTGGTGTAACTGTGAGCGCTTTCAACGCATCACTTTCTGATAAACCGAGTTCGATGGCTTTTCTAAGATTTGACCAAAAATCGGCGCTCGTTTTAATTCCATTTGATGAAATTGAAAAGGGAATTTTGTTTTGAGCTAATATGGAAGGGTTCATTGGAGCAAGTTCCCAATGCTTCAATTGGCTTAAAGGAATTTGACGTGAAACATAAGGGTTTTTTACATCATAAGCTTCCGGAAAGTCAATTGGAAGAACTAGTGTAGGCTTTTTAATTTTTAATTCGTTCACAATATCGTATTCATTTCCAGAACCAAGATAAACGAATTGAATATTGAATTCTTCACCTATTTTCTGAGCACGTTGAATTTCTAGTTTGTCTCTTGTATCAAAAAATTGTACTCCTGATTTTTGATCATTCAACGCTTTTAATGCATTGTTTTCTCGTTGTGCATGGGAAGCATAAAACGCAGCATCGTAAAATGCTTGACGCAAAAGTGCAATTGAACCCATTTGGGAAGAAGGATAAGATTGTCGTGAAACCCCTTTCGAAAAAGAATAAAAGCTGAGATCTTTACTCATTTTTAACGCTGTAAAATCCGTCGAACCGAGCGATACAAAAATTCCGGTTCCCTGAGCAATTCCATCTTTTTGACGAGAAAGCGCAAAGCCAAACCCTTTTTCAATTAGTTCTTTGTTTGCTTTAGCATCTACTTTATACATTTCACTCGCTTTTACCTCTGGATGAATGGCTTCGTTCCAATATCCTGAACCGCTCTTTTCAGAATCAATTTGAGGTTGTTCTTCCCTCCCTTTTCTTTCAAGTTTTGGCAAGCCAATGTCCGTATTCAACTCAATAAACGAAGGGAAAATAACTTTATCTGAACAATCGATCTCAACAGCTTCTTTTGGAATAGAGATGAGTGTACCATATTTTTCAATTTTATCACCTTTTATTAGAAGCGTCCCGTTCTTGATAATTTTGTCTGGCGAGACATAAATTGTTGCATTTTTCAGGGCGTAATAGGTTGGTTTTGATTCTTTAACGCCGTTTAGTGGATTGATTTGAGCTGTTAGGTGCGATAAAAAACAAATTGCAAAAATGAATGAGTACAGTTTCATATATATTCTTTGATAATTCTGTGAATTTATAAAAATGGATTGACATAGCATTAAAACTGGCCGAATTGAAGATTGAGGTTCCTTTTTTGTATTTTTACGACATAAAATTTAGAGATATGTATAATGCTTTAGTTCACGCACATTCTGGCCTTCGATGGGTTGCATTAGGTTTACTTTTGTTTGCGATTTTTAACGCTGTAAAAAATCAAACTTCTGGTCGTTACGAGAAAAAGGATAAAATGATTAATCTTTTTGCAATGGTGTTTCTACATATTCAATTGCTTATAGGGCTTGGGTTGTTTTTCATTAATGACATGTCTAAAGTTAGTTTTAGTGAAGGATGGATGAAGGAACCAATGTTCCGTTTTTTCGGCTTAGAACATGTTTTGGGAATGATTTTGGCAATTGTACTCGTGACAATTGGTCGCAAAAAAGCAGAGAAATTAACGGGAACGCGAGATAAACATAGAAAGATAATGGTTTTCTATACAATAGGTTTGATTTTGATTCTTGCTTCAATTCCATGGCCATTTAGAGAAGCATTAGGAGGAAAATGGATGTAAGAGTACTCTTTTTCCTTTGTTTAGGACTGGTATCTTGTACTGATTCTGTTGAAAATGGTGTTCTTGAAGACGAGAAAACTCATATTGAAGGCGGTAAGTTTTACGAGCAAAGATGTTCTGTTTGTCATGGACCTGACGGTAAGCTAGGTGTTTCGGAGGCCAAAGACTTATCTATAAGTACATTGTCAAATAATAAAATTGAAGAAGTTATAAAAGATGGAAAAGGTGCTATGCCGCCATTTGGGCATTCCATAGAATCAGATAGCACATTAATTGAATTAATAGAGTACGTTAAATCGTTGAGAGAGTAAATGGATGAAGGACATATTTTAGTAGATGCGACGGAAGAAAGATGCGTACTTGTCAGCGTTATTTCAGGTGACGTTAACGAAGAACAGGCAATCGAGTATTTGGATGAGTTAGAGTTTTTGGCTTTGACAGCTGGGGCAATCACGGAAAAGAAATTCTTTCAAAAATTGTCTAAGCCAGATAACCGAACGTATGTTGGTAAAGGGAAGCTGGAGGAAGTGAGAGAGTACGTCAAAGCCAATGATATTGAGTTGGTCATTTTTGATGATGAACTTTCCCCATCACAGTTGAGAAATATTGAAAAGGAACTGGAACTTAAAGTTCTTGACCGAAACAATTTGATATTGGATATTTTTGCTAGTCGAGCTAGAACTTCCAACGCAAAAACGCAAGTCGAATTGGCGCAATTACAATATTTACTGCCACGTTTAACTCGTTTGTGGACGCACCTGGAAAGACAAAAAGGTGGAATTGGATTGCGCGGTCCCGGTGAATCACAGATTGAAACTGACAGAAGAATCATTCAGGATAAAATAACCTTGCTGAAACGTAAACTGAAAAGTATCGATAAGCAAACGGCAACTCAACGTGGTAATCGTGGACAATTGGTTCGTGTTGCTTTGGTTGGGTATACCAATGTTGGAAAGAGTACAATAATGAACATGTTGAGTAAATCTGAAGTGTTTGCCGAGAATAAATTATTCGCAACTTTAGATACAACAGTTCGAAAAGTAGTAATAGAGAACTTACCATTTTTATTGACAGATACTGTAGGGTTTATACGTAAATTGCCCCATCAATTAGTCGAATCGTTTAAATCAACATTGGATGAAGTTCGAGAAGCTGATTTGTTGGTACACATTTTAGATATTTCTCACCCAAATTTCGAAGATCAATTCGATGTTGTGAATCAAACATTGATGGAAATAGATGGAAGGGACAAGCCTTCGATTGTTGTTTTTAATAAAATTGATGCCTATAAACATGTTGAAAAAGATGCCGATGATTTAAGTGAAATCACTCCAGAGAATTATACCTTGGAAGATTTAAAGAAAACATGGATGGCAAAGTTAAATGATACGAAATGTATTTTTATTTCAGCCGTTGAAAAGGAGAATTTAGAAGATTTTAAGTCTTTGTTGTACCAAGAAGTAAAGGCAATTTTTCAAGAACGTTATCCTTATCACAACTTTTTGTATTAATTAGAAATTAGATAAAATAAAAAAGCCCACTCTTACGAATGGGCTTTTTTATTTTCTAGTGATAGTGGTAAGCGTTAATCTCTAATTAATTCAAGGAAACCATGTCCCTCAGTTTGTAAACCGTTTATTCCAGTTGCTACGTATTTGTAGAAGTATGTTCCCTCTTCGGCATCAGCACCTGTTGCTGTTTTTCCATTCCAACCTACGAATGAACCTAGTATTGTGATGTCTTCATCAGCCGAATACATAACATTACCCCATCTATTTAATATTGCTAACTCTAATTGAACAACATTTTTTGTGTCGAGAATAAAAAATGAATTACTTCCATCATTATTCGGAGTAAATACGTTTGGTGCAATTACTTCTGGTTCTGGGTATAGACAGCTTCCATCTTCTTGAGCAGCGTTTGGATCATAATTTGTGGCATTTGGATCCATGCAACCACAATTAACAATGGAAATGCTTGCATATGCAGTATCAGCACAAGTTGGATCAGCATAGGCGATTAACATTACAGTTGCATTGGCTGTGTACGTTATAGTCTGACTACTTGAGTTTCCAACAGTAGCAGTTTGACCATCTCCAAAGTCCCAATAGTAATCGGAAGTATTTTGACTGTTATTCGTGAATGTAACCGTTAAAGGAGTACACCCAGAAGAAGGTGAAGCTGTGAATTGTGCGATTGGCGGGTCTAAAGGCTCAACAAAAACGCTGTCTTCAACAGTACAAACATCATCCGTTACGGTAAAATAATACCATCCAGATGGAATATCTTGTAATACGGATGCATCAATATTGTATGGTCCAGGATTCGTACCTGGTCCAGTCCAATTGTAATAAGGTTGACCAACTGCAACCGTGAGGCCAGTGGCAACTCCAGATACTGCACCTGTTGGATCACACGCGTTAGATGGCCACATCATCATGGTATCTATTGCAAGCGTTTGATTCATTATTATTGAGATAGTATCCGTATCCGTATATCCGCAAGCATCAGTTGCCGTGAGGTAGTAATCAAAGACACCATTTCCTGGTATCGAAACTGAAATCGTTGAGGTGGTGTCTCCAGTATCCCATAAATATGTATAAGGCGAGAATCCTCCACTCGCTGATCCTGATATATCAGAAGAGTCCGTTATACAATAATAATATACATCGGGTCCTGAGACAACAAGTGGTGACGGCTCATTAATCCATAAGGTTCCCGTGGCTGTGACGGTATCGCCTGCTGGGTTTAAAGCTGTAATTGTGAAAATAATTGATTCAGCACCTTCAACTAAACCATCGGCAAATACATCTAGATCCCAAGTTATGTTGTTTACTCCAGGAGGGAAAAAGATAGTGTCAGCTAACAAGGCAAAGTCGACACCATTTGTCGAGGTTCCTGTTATGGCAAGATCTACAGTTAATGAATCGAAAGATTGACACCCTGGTCGCGTAAAAGTAATGTCTGTAGTTTGATTACACCCTTCATAAACGGTAGAGTCGTTCTGAACATTTCCACCTTGAATTGTTGTATTAAATGAAATTTCAACTGGTACGGATGTAAAACTTCCACCTTCTAAAAATACACCAGTATCTAACCAATCATCTTGACAATCAGCTACGGCAAATTTAAAGTGATATGTTTCACCACAAACTACATCAAAAGAGATTTCAATTGGAACTGTGAATCCATTGAAGCTGTGACCAACAGGCGTACCAATGTAGTATTGACCGTTTAAACCTGGGTGTATAGTAGAAATTGTAATTGGTTCGTTTGTTCCAGGAACTAACGCTAAGTTCTGATTAACATAATTTCCACCGGCTGGATTTGTACCAGTAAGATAAAATCCAAAGGCATCATTGAATTGTGTATTAACGTATGTCAAATATTCTTCAGAGGCGAATACAAAATTAAATGTCACTGTATTACCGTCTGGCACGAAATCAAATTCTAATACTGCCGCATCATTTGTACTCGTAATTTGAGAAGAAGAAGGGTTACTTGTTACTGATTGAGCTGTAGCCAAAAGATCAGCGTCACCTGGCCCTCCGAATTGACCAACACTTGGTTGAGCAGGTGGCACGCAGTCAACCACGTTTCCAGAAGAAAGTACGATTCCATTTGGCATTCCAATATTAGATGTCCCTGCTGTAAAGCTCCCTTTTTGTGATGATTGACCCACAAATGTGATATTCGATACGCTTACTCCATTACCTATTAAAGTATTCGTTACTAATTGAGCAGCAGTAGGAGTTGCATTGACAGCAATTTGTGCATTAACACTAAAATTACTTATTGCAAGAAAAGAAATTGAGAGAATTGTCTTGAAAATATTCATATAAAATTTTTATTCGTTACAGGTATAGACCCTTGTTTGTAGAAAAAGGTTGCGTGTAAAAAAAGTTTATCTCTATTTAACCCATTTAATTTTAATAAAATTACGATTTTTGAAGAAAATAAAGCAATTAAAGATGGAAGCGGTAAACGATTATATTTCTCAAAACAAGGAACGATTTTTAAATGAATTAATGGAATTATTAAAAGTTCCATCGGTTTCGGCGGATCCAAAGTTTGCTGCGGATGTTAATAAAACAGCCGAATTGGTCGCTGACAATCTTCGTAAAGCGGGGGCAGAAAACATTGAAATCTGTAAAACTGCCGGTTATCCAATTGTTTATGGAGATAAAATCATTGATAATTCTTTGCCTACGATTTTAGTTTATGGTCACTACGATGTGCAACCTGCTGATCCGATTGAGTTGTGGACGAACCCTGCTTTTGAACCAATTATTAAGAAAACTGAAATTCACCCTGAAGGAGCAATTTTCGCCCGTGGAGCATGTGATGATAAAGGACAGATGTTCATGCATGTTAAAGCGTTTGAAGCAATGAATAAAAATAATTCTTTACCATGCAACGTGAAATTCATGATCGAAGGTGAAGAAGAAGTAGGAAGCGAGAATTTGGGTGTTTTTGTAAAGAATAATCACGAGCGATTGAAAGCAGATGTAATTTTGGTTTCAGATACTGGAATGTTGGCAAATGATGTTCCTTCGATAACAACTGGATTACGAGGGTTAAGCTATGTTGAAGTCGAAGTGACCGGTCCAAATAGAGATTTACACTCTGGTCTTTATGGTGGTTGTGTTGCCAACCCAATTAATAGTTTAGCTAAAATGATTGCTTCACTTCATGATGCAAACAACCACATTACAATTCCGGGTTTTTATGACAAAGTGATTGATTTAACGGATGAAGAAAGAGCTGAAATGGCAAAAGCACCATTCAGCAAGGAAGCATATTGCAAAGCATTAAATATAAATGACGTGTTGGGTGAAGAAGGCTACTCAACGATGGAGCGCGGTTCAATTCGACCAACTTTGGATGTAAATGGTATTTGGGGCGGATATACTGGAGATGGGGCCAAAACGGTTATTGCATCTAAAGCTTATGCAAAAATTTCAATGCGTTTGGTGCCAGATCAAGATCCAGCGGAAATTACAAAATTGTTTGTTGACCACTTTGAATCTATCGCGCCAGCAGGAACAACGGTAAAAGTAACACCACATCACGGTGGAGAACCAGCTGTTACTCCAATTGATTCTATTGGATACCAGGCGGCAAGTTTGGCGTATGAAAAAACGTTTAATAAAAAACCAATCCCAGTTAGAAGTGGAGGTTCAATTCCTATTGTTGCAATGTTCGAAAAAGAACTGGGATTAAAAACAGTATTGATGGGATTTGGGTTGGATAGCGATGCAATTCATTCACCGAACGAGCATTATGGTGTGTTTAACTATTTTAAGGGAATTGAAACAATTCCTTATTTCTATAAGTTCTATACAGAACTTTCTCAATCATAATATGAGAATAATAACCGTTTTATGCATGATGATGTTAGTGTCAGCATGCACGTTTTTGGAACCGTCATACAAAGGAGGCGAAAAGTTTAAGTTTGATAAACTTGAAGGTAAGTCGGTGAAATTTACCGTTGGAGCTAAAATATTGAACCCAAATAAATACACAATCAAAATAAAACCATCTGATCTAGACGTGTACATTGAGGATGATTATATGGGTGTGATTCATTTGGATAAAACCATCAAGCTTAAAAAGAAACAAGAGTTGTTTATTGATGCTCCTTTTACAGGAACACTTAATGATGGTGCACTTTTCAAGCTCCTAAAATTTGTAACAAAAGGTAAGCTGCAACTCACACTTAAAGGGAAAGTAAAGGCAGGAGTTTTTATTTTTTCAAAGAAGTTTGATGTAAACGAAACAACAACCATTGATGGTTCAAATTTGCGTCTAAGATAAGTTATTGATCTACAAAAATTCGATGCATTCTTGCTGAAAAAGATGTCATTATCTCGTAAGGAATTGTACCAAGTTTTGCAGCCATTTCCATCATTGAATAATTATTTCCAATAATTTCAACTTTATCTCCTGGTTTTGCATTTATGTCGCTAACATCAACCATAATCATGTCCATGCATACATTTCCTACAGTTGGACAATACTGCTCACCAATATAAACACCACCAACTCCTTGACCTAGAGCTCTGCGGTAACCGTCTGCGTAACCTAATGGAATTACAGCGATTTTCATTTCCTTATCAGTAATAAATGTCCGGCCGTAGCCAACAGAATTTCCTGCTGAAATCGTTTTTACCTGCGAAACAGTGCTGTACCATTTTATCGCGTTTCTTAAGGTGTCTTTTCCGAGAACACCATACATACCAATTCCCAATCGGACCATGTCAAATTGAGCATACGTGTAATTGTGAATTCCGTCTGAATTCAATAGATGTCTAATAATTTTAGTTGTGAAATTTGATTGTATATCATTCGAAACAGCGTCAAAAAGATTAATTTGTTGCTCAGTATATGCCGAATTTGTAACATCAGCTTCCGCTAAATGCGAGTATATACTTTTAATAAATATTTCTGGTTGACTTTTCACTACATCGATCAATACTGGAATGTCTTTTTTTGCAAAACCAAGGCGATTCATTCCTGTTTCTATTTTCACGTGAATTGGATAATTTTCGACAGAGCGATAAATGAGTTCTGTAATGAATTTATCAAGTTGCGTAACTGAAAAAATAGCTGGCTCAAGATTGTATTCAATAATACTAGGAAATGTGCTTTCCTCGCAATTCATAACTAAAATTGGTGCTTTTATTCCACTTTCGCGCAAAAGAATTCCTTCGTCGGGATAAGCAACGCCAAAATAATCAACCCCCATTCCTTCTAAGAAAACGCCCATTGATTTGGCGTCTGATCCGTAAGAGTGAGCCTTAATCATGCAAAGCAATTTAGTAGAATCCTTTAATAAAGATTTCGTGTAATTGATATTGTGACGAATGCACTTTAAGTCTATTTCTAAATAGGTTTGATGATTGACTTTTTTCAATTCTCGGGCAATTCGCTCCATTTTAGCGAGCCGTGTACCTTTGATTAAAATCGATTTACCATCAAAAGTAAAATCAAATTTATCGTTTGGATAAAAGAAAATTAGCTGTTCCGGTTTATAATTGGATATAATTGATCGGATTTTCTCCTCTTTCTCTTTTTCATTGTCAGTTAATCCAATAATAACAACTCGCGGCTTTCCATTCGAATGTGTCAATTGATATTCCAAGGACTGCTGAAGCGATTCTAAATCTAAATTATATGTGTCATTTATGATGAGGTTTTCATTGATACCGTCATAGGTTTCCATGCGCAAAGCAAGCGAATTCAATTCAGAAAGTGATTCCAACACATTTGATTCTGACAAACCTAAATCCAACGCCATTCGAATAGCCAACTGAACATTTTGTATACTTATCCTATCCTTGTGAGTAAACTGTTTTAGTTCATTCTCATATTCATCAAGTCGAATTCCAATTCCGTTTTTAGTATCAAATCCAACAACTTTTGCAGGGTGGATATATGATGATAAGTTTTTGAAAAGCGCAATTTTCTCATCGAAATGTTCCCATTCGTTGTCAAACAATTCGCGATGACCCGTTCCAAAAGAAGTGAGAATTCCTTTTGTTGGTTCTATAATTGGAATTAATTTTTCCATTTCGCCTTTTGCTGAAATTCCAACCTCAATCAGTGCAACCTCAGTTCTTGGAGTAATTTCCAATAATGAAAGTGCTACCCCTAATCGTGAATTATAGCTTTTTGGACTTTTTGCAACTACAAATTGTTTATTCAACATATGAGAAAGCCATTCTTTCACGGTAGTTTTTCCGTTGCTGCCAGTTATCGCAACAACTTCACATGTGAATTTACTTCTATGGGTTTTCGCAAACTTTTGAAGTGCCTCAAGGGTATCATCAACACATATAAACTGTGCGTCTGAATTCGAAATAATTGCGTTTTCATTTGACACCATGAATGAGCGGACTCCCTTTTCGTAAGCATCTTGAATAAAATCGTGACCATTTCTAAAAACTCCTTCAAGCGCAAAAAATAGAATGTTTTCTCCAGAAACGATTTTACGCGAATCGAATGCAACCGCATTTATTTTGGTGTTATCTCTCGACTCTTTTCCAAAAATAAGCGCAATCTCACTAAAATTATAATCTAAATTCAATGTGCAATTTTATTATAGCATGTCCGGCACAATGGTTTGTACTGTTCCACAGCTCCGACCAAAACCTGTTCTTTGTCTTCAACTGTTCTATGCGAAAACTGAGCTAAGTTACCACAAGATACACAGATTGCATGAACTTTCGTCACATATTCTGCAATGCAAAGTAGTTGGGGCATTGGACCAAAAGGAACTCCTTTGAAATCCATGTCCAATCCAGCAATGATTACCCGCACACCTTTTTTTGCCAATTGATTACAAATATCTACTAGGCCATCGTCAAAAAATTGAGCTTCATCAATGGCAACAATCTTTTCTTTTTTCCAAATATCCAGAATTTCAGCAGCATTTTGTACAGTCACTGCTTCAAAGCTAGTTCCTTGATGACTGACAACATTTTTTTTGTGATAACGATCATCAATTTTCGGCTTGACCAGCAAAATTTTCTGGCTTGCAAACTCAGCGCGTTTCAACCTGCGAATTAACTCCTCTGTTTTACCCGAAAACATTGAACCACATACGACTTCAATCCATCCACGCTGGACACCATTTTCAGGAAACTGTTCTAAAAACATAGTAAAGAATTTAAAATTAAGGTTATCAACACTTCACCGAAGAGAAAAAATAAAAAATCAATGGATATCCATTAATTTCTTCGGTAACTTTGAAATCTAAAATTCGTTATTTAGTTGCAGAGATAAAAGTGTTCGTTAGCAACTTAACGAATATGTTGAAAAGTCGATAATTGAAAGAGTGAAATGGAAAATTTAGAAAGCTATAAAAAGCGCATTAAAGCGATAGAGGAATTGTCAAACCGTTTGGAAAGTGGTGAACTTTCAATTGATGAATTGGTGACTTTGGAAACACTTACACGTGAATTATACGAACGAACTGTAATCTTAAAGTACAAAGCGTTCGAAAATAAAGTAAATCCAATCATTGAAACTCCTGTAAAAAGCGAGGTTGATACATCAGTAAGTGCTTCAGATTCGATTACCTATACATCTGATGAAATTGCGGAAAGCGAACCAACAATTGATTTTTCTATTTTCGATGAACAAGAAGAAATTGAAGAAATTTCGACAAACGCCACTATTCAAATGAATGAAGAGGCATTTCCTGAAGTTGTTGAAAGTACAAACGAGAAAGAAACAGTAGTTCTTCAATTTGAAGAAAAAGAAAGCACAATGGATGAAGTTGTTGAGGAAAAGGTCGCTGATAACCCTTCAAGAGAGAATCACTCTGCATCTCAAGGTCAATCATTTTGGGAACAACTGAATATGAATAACAATTCCTTAAGTACACAGTTTGAAGGTGCCAAAATTGACACCTTGGTTGGAGCTTTTGGTCTAAATGAAAAATTAGGTTACATCAATGAATTGTTTGATGGTTCAAGTGAAAGTTTTAGTGACGCAATAAAAGTTTTAGACACTCAATCGAATTTAGATGCTGCGAAAATAAAAGCATCTGAGCTCGCGCTAAAACATGGTTGGAACGTTGAGGAGGAATCAGTAGTGGACTTTCTAACGATGGTAAACCGAAGATATGCATAAAACCATATTTTCTTTTTTCGTACTACTAACCTCGGTTTTTTGTTCTGCTCAAATCGAGGAAGTTCGTAGAATTACAGAACAACTTTGTTCACCAGAATTTCATGGACGTGGTTATGTGGAAAAAGGAGATTCCATTGCTGCTGCATTCTTGGTAGAGGAGTTTAAGAAAAATAATATTGGTCCTTTTGAAGGGAATTATTTGCAATCGTTTAGTTTGGATGTAAATACATTTCCCGGTGAGATGAGTATTTCGCAAAATGGAAAAGGTCTTGTGCCAGGTAAAGATTTTGTTGTAAACCCTAGTTCTACAGGAGATAAAACGACTTACCAGCTTCGGGAAGTTTCAGCTAATGAAATTCTAAATTTGCCTGAAATTCGATCTATAATTCAAGAAATAAAATCGGAAATAGGTCAGTCAACTGCCATTGTAATTGATTATACGATAATGAGCAGTGATACCGTGAAAAAAGTAAAAAGTATCGCGTATGAATTGGCGACTATTTTACCTGTCATTGAGATAATAAATACAAAGTTTACTTGGTCAGTGGGAAGGGAACAATCGTTCTTTCCATATATTGAAATTCAAGAAAATAAGATTGATAAAACGGCTACTTTAACAATTGACATTGAGGCGAAATTTGTGAAAAATTACCAAAGTCAAAATGTAATGGCGTATTTACCAGCCAAAAAAAAATGTGCTAAAACTGTTATGTTTACTGCGCATTACGATCATTTGGGTAGGATGGGTGCTGACACTTATTTTCCTGGAGGGAATGATAATGCGTCTGGAACTGCAATGCTATTCACAATGGCTAATTACTTTAAAAATAAACCATCAGATTATAACTTATTGTTTGTCGCATTTGCTGGAGAGGAGGCTGGATTAGTGGGTTCAGAATTTTTCGTAAATAATGCGCCATTGAAATTGAAGAAGATCAAATTTTTATTCAACTTGGACATAATGGGGAGTGGAGAAGATGGAGTGACAATAGTCAATGCCACATTGTTTGAGCGGGAGTTTCAATTGCTACAAGACATTAACAATGAAAAGTCACTATTGAGCCAAGTTAAGTCGAGAGGTCCAGCAGCAAACTCGGATCATTATTGGTTTACAGAAAATGGTGTCCCTGCGTTTTTTATGTATACCATGGGGATAAATAAAAATTACCACGACATTTTTGACACTTATGAAGCGCTTAGCTTTGTGGAGTATCAAGATATTACAACCTTATTGATTGAATTCGTTAAGCGATTGTAAAATCGTTTACAATAAAAACAACATCATGAAACTACTAATTCTCCTATGTGCTTGTTTAATCGCCATTAATTCATCCGCTCAAGTTAGTGTTTACCCTTCAAATTTGGTTGAAACAGCTCCAGGTGTGCGACCTATTAGCGATAAACCGTTGTATGATATTGCTGTTTTAAATTATTCTAATTTGGATTCGATTGAGAAATTCAAGAAGTTAGAGCTTGGTATTGATTTGCAAGATGAAATACACGAACGTATTGAATTATTTTTAGCTGGAGATGCGGGAAGTTATCCTTTAAACCCATTTGTTTCTGATGATTTAAATCCAAGCACTTCTGAATTAGCTTTACGTGCAACATTTACGCATTTAGCGACGAATACAAGAAAGGAACGAGACTTTTTTTATTACCATCAGTTTGAACAAGTTGGAAGTGGATGGAAAGGGTGGAGTGATAAAATCAATGAATCGAATAACTTTTTAATGCGGGTTCGTTTTGCACCACCTTTGGCTGGAAAATGGCTTGCTAATGTTACCCTTACTATAGCAGGAGAAACGATAGAACTTCAAGAGTTTAGCTTCGAGGTAAAAGACAATGATCATCCCGGTTTTGTGAAAGTGCATGCGAATAAAAGAAACCTTGAATTAGGAGGGGAAGTAACTTTTCCAATCGGACATGTTTTTCCGGGTCCTTATAATAGAGTAAATGGTGGACAAACACCTTGGGGCGAAATCCCAAATGGCCCACAAGCTAACACCACAGTAGCAGATTGGAATCAATTTATTGGAGATATTGAGAGCTATATTGAACAAGGAGGAAAGTCATTTAAGCTTATTCAAACAGCTTATGGAAACTTAATTGAATTCGAAGAAAAAGGGAATTATTTCAAAAGAATGCATTATGCGTGGGAGCAGGATAAAATAATCGATCTATGCGAAGAAAATGGTGTTTTAATCAATTTCAACTTGCTTTTTCAAGACGTTATTATGGGGTATGGTCAAAACGGAAGTGGAGATTACGGCGACCCGTGGGATTATGGAAATTATGGTAAAGATGGACCAGTTCCATTTGGTGCAGATTATTACCCAACTTATTGTTATTTTACTCCAGGAACGTTACCAAGCGACCAGTTTTTGAACGCATCGAAAATGCATTTTCACAAGGAAAGAACAAGGTATTATGTTGCTCGATATGGATATTCACCACAAATTTATACCTGGGAGTTATTGAGTGAACCATTTCACATGGATCAATTCCATTATGGTAAAATTGAAGATCCAAAAACCGGAGAATTAATAAGTAACGAACCCGCCACTAACATAAATCACCCTGGACACAAAACAGCAATTGATGGAATTAATAGCTATCACAATGAATTAAGTGAATACATAAAAAATGTCTTGAAGGACACGGATCATCTAATTACAATTGACCAGTCAATAATTGATGAAAATGATGACATTTATCCGTATCAATGCGCTTTTAATCCGTCAATAGATATTATCGGATATAATTATTATGCTGCTTCTCCAAATAAATTAATTAATAGTAAAAAAGATAAAAATGGCAAAAACAACACTGAAGTAGACGAAGATGAAAAATCTATTTATAAGTTGTTTTACAAAAAATTCCTGGAGTTACAAAAACCAATTATATTTTCTGAATCTGGTCATGGTTCTACTGCAATGTCATTGAATTGCGTTAAAAATTCTGGTAATGTCATCGATGCAATGACTCTTTGCTATTCTGGTATTGCAGGAATTCACCCATGGGAAGGTTATCAATATGGTAATTATGGTCAATATGACGAACGACTTATTTGGCCTAGTACTATTGCTGGAGAAAGATTCATGAATACAAATGAAGTTGTTGAAGTTTTAGGTGATTTGGAAGGAAATTGGACTCAAGGAAGACAAGTAGAGAAAACGGCGAGTTCTGATATTGAATATCCAAAAGAGTTACAATATTATATTTCACAGGATAAAAACTTGGTCACGGGCTATGTTCGAAATCGATCATATAATATTCTGACAGTTCTATCGGGTGAAGAATGTGCATTCAGAGATGTAAATGAATCAGGGTTCGAGGCACCATTGGATGTCTTTACACCCTTCACCTATGAATTAGGTAGCGTGAATAGTATTTTTAATCGCTATTTGTATGTTACCGGATTGAAGAAAAAAACTACCTATGAAGTAAAATGGTTCGATTTTGAAACGGGTGAATTAATCTCTGATGTTCAAATTCAGCGAACCGATAATAAAATGCGTTTAAAATTGCAATTTCCGGAACTTACCTTGGAGGATCCATTGCGTCCAATTGTTTGGTTTTCAGTTCAACAAACGGAAGATTAAAACAATTTGCCCAAAAAATTAAATTGATTAACTTGGCTTTATAAATACTACACAATGAGGATACTTCTTATATTATGTTTGATGTTAATTGGCTTATACGGGTTTTCTCAAAATTACGCTGGAACTGAGAAAGTAGATTATGTAATGCCAAAGGGTGCATCGTGTACTCCTCCAACTACATCCACATATTTAAGTATCAATAATGTTAAGGCATTGATTCACACTGCTGGAAATTTGTGGCAAGTTCCTGCTCAAAACATAGCACAATACGAGATCCCAAAAAACTCAGGGATAATGGCGCTATTTACTTCTGCACTTTGGTTAGGAGGCGTGGATGTTAATGGACAATTGAAGCTCGCGGCTTTGCGTTATAGAGATGGCCAAGATTACTGGACAGGACCTTTGTCTCAAGGTGCAGCTGAAACGACAGTAGAAAATTGTCAAAAATATGACAAACATTTTGTGACCACGCAAGATGCAATTCGCGAATTTGATGCTTGGTACCAAACAGGATTAGATGATGCTGCTAATGGAACTTCAAATCAATCTGCTAATTTTCCAAATTATGTGGTACCTGAAATAATTAAAACGTGGCCTGCTCATGGTGATTTGTCGCAAGGTCAAGATTATTACTTAGCGCCTTTTTTCGACAGAAATGGTGATGGACATTACAACTATGAAGATGGAGATTATCCATGGCACGACATTAAAAAAACAAAAGATTGTGCGACTGATAGGCGTGTGTCATTATACGGAGATGTAAATTATTGGTGGGTAATGAATGATAAGGGAAACATTCATACAGAAACAGGTGCTGATCCAATAGGAATGGAAATTAGAGCGCAAGCATTTGCATTTGCATCGAATGATGAGATCAACAATATGACATTTTATAATTATGAGTTAATCAATAGGGGAACTCAAACGTTATTCAATACTTATTTTGGAAATTTCACTGATGGAGCTTTAGGTGATCCATTCGACGATTTTGTTGGTTGTGATGTAAATCGTGGGTTGGCTTATTATTATAACGGTGATAATTTTGACGACGATAACAATGGATTTTATGGTTATAAAAACAACCCACCAGCTGTTGGTGTCGATTTTTTTGAAGGACCCTATCAAGATGATGACGGAATAGATAATGCATTTGGTATCGGACCAGGCGAAGCATTAAACGGAATTGGATATGGCGATGGTATTGTTGATAATGAGCGTTATGGAATGCGCAGATTCACGTATTACAGTAATTTGACGAATGGAGCACTTCCAAGTCAAACAGATCCAATAAATGCTCCTGATTACTACAATTACCTTCAAGGAAAATGGAAAGATGGGAGTTTTTTCTATTATGGAGGCTCCGGTCATGGTTCCGACCCACAAGCAAATACTAGCGTTAAATGCGACTTTATGTTTCCAGGAGATACAGATCCTCTTGGATGGGGAACGAACGGAGTTCCGCAGCCCGAATGGACAGAACAATCCGCTGGAAATGTGCCGAATGATAGACGATTTGTACAATCTGCAGGCCCCTTCATCTTAAAACCAGGTGCAGTCAATAATATTACTGTTGGTGTAGTTTGGGCAAGAGCAATAAGCATCGATCCTTTTGAATCGGTAGTTGCTCTTAGACGAGCAGATGATAAAGCGCAAGCTTTGTTCGAAAACTGCTTTAAAGTTTTAGATGCTCCTCACGCTCCAGTAATGCATGCACAAGAATTGGAAAATGCTGTCATTTTAACTTTGTCAAATCCTTTAAATTCGAATAATTACAACGAGAATTATACTGAATTTGACCCGTTTATTGTAGCAACAGACCCTGGAGCTGACAAATTTTATACTTTCCAGGGATACCAAATTTATCAGTTGAAATCAGCGGAAGTTTCTTTTTCAGATGTTGAAGATGCGACAAAAGCTCGTTTGGTGGCTCAATGTGATATAAAAGATGGGATTTCTAAAATCATTAATTTTGAATACGATGCCGACATTGGAGCAAGTACGCCAACGTTGAAAGTCGAAGGCGAGGACAATGGCATTCGTCATACTTTTCAAATTACAGAAGATCAATTTGCCCAAGGAAATAGAACGCTCGTAAATTTTAAACGATATTATTATGTTGCGATTGCGTATGCATACAACAATTACGAAAATTATGATCCAAATGACCCAACGGCGCTAGAAGGCCAAAAGAAACGATATATTTCGAGTAGAAAAGCCCCTACAGGAGAAATAAAAGTTCTTGAGTGCATTCCGCACAATCCATCTCCAGAAACAAATGGATTAATTCAAAGTTTACCATATGGTTCAGGTCCACAAATTAAGCGTTTGGACGGCTACGGCAATGGAAGTAGAATTTTAGAATTGACGTCCAATACACTTACCACAATTATTAATAATGGTTATGAAGAGAATCCTGTTTATGATTATGGGAAAGGACCAATTGGAGTAAAAGTAGTAGATCCATTGAATGTTGTCGGAGGATATTTTGAATGTAAGTTCAGCGATTATTTAACATCAAATTCGAATGGGGCTGACACGGCGAAATGGACGATTTATCATTACGACCAACAGAACGGAAATGTGTTGGATTTTGTAACCTCGGATATGACAATCGCACGAGATAATGAACAAGTTATTCCTCAGTGGGGAGTTTCGGTTCAAATTCATCAGGAAGGTTATTATGATATTGAAGGACTAACTGGAGGAATTGAAATAGAAGGAACTGATTTGTTATCTCAAACAATAACTTATCGTGATAGTACAAAAGCATGGCTTTCATATGTAGAGGACAATTCAGCTAATTTTCCAACAAATTGGATTAGAAATGGTGTGAATTTAACGATAGATGGAGCACTTTGTGACAATACCATATCGTATTTAAATCCGTGCAACTATCCTGATGAAGCTGAAGTTAAAAAATGGGCGGGAGCATTAAATTTGGGATTTGCACCTCATCGGTTAGTTGGTTTTCAATCGAGCTTCATGCCTCTAGCGTATTACAATTATCCTGGCCCAGCAGCCGCTCGAAAAAACTCAGCAATAAGTTTCTTGCCAAGCGTAGATATTGTCATCACTTCAGATAAATCAAAATGGACGCGTTGTCCTGTTTTTGAAATGGGAAGAGAACCTGCATTAACTGTTGGAAATTGTCCTGCTGGAGCAATGCGTAAAAGTAGTAGCGTCGATAAAAACGGAAATCCAGATGGTTCCGGAACAACTGGTATGGGGTGGTTTCCAGGTTACGCTATAGATGTTGAGTCTGGTGCTCGATTGTATATGGCGTTTGGTGAGAATTCATTCTTAGTATCAGATCAAGGTGCTGATATGGTTTGGAATCCGAGCTCGAGATTAGTCGATGTAAACGGAAATCCGATTTTTGGTGGAGTGCAACCTGTTTATATATTTAGCTTTCAGAACAAGTCAAAAAATAAATATACGTTAGGATACGATTATCCAGCCTATAAACCTTCAGAAGCAGAAAATTTAGCAACGAATGTACTCTATCAAGATATGTTATTGATTGAAGCAGGGAATAATGCGCAAAAAAGAAATACATATGGTTCAATTAGCTGGATTGGTTATCCCTTATTAAAACAGGGGCAGCATTTTATGGCTACTGATGTTACATTGAAGCTCAGAGTGAATAAAGAATTTAAAGACTTCTCATATCCATCATCAATTTTAGGCGGACCAAATAACGGAAAACCGATGTACAGCTGGAACATGGATGAAATAGAAACACAATTCGCAAGTCGTGATAGAATGTCTGAAGTTTTGGAAATCATTAATGTAGTACCTAATCCTTACAAGGCGTTTTCAGAATATGAAACGAATCGTATTGATAGTAGAGTGAAGATTACCAACTTACCTGAGCGATGTTCAATTAAGATATATACAACTCATGGAAAATTAATCAAGTCATTTGAGAAGGACTCTCCTCAAACTTACCAAGATTGGCAATTGACTAATCATGCTGGAATTGCAGTTTCATCAGGCGTGTACCTTATTCATGTTGATGTGCCAGATGTTGGGGAAAGAATTTTAAAAGCATATATCGTTATGCGACAAGTGGATTTACAGAACATTTAAGGGCAAACTAATCCTAAATGTTGTACCTACGTTGATTTGAGACTCAAGTACAACGACGGTTCCTTTATGGTATTCTTTCACGATTCGTTTAACCAGTGAAAGACCAAGACCCCAACCTCGAGTTTTTGTAGAGTAACCAGGTTGAAAAATTGTTTTTAATTGTTTCGCTGGAATACCTTTTCCCGTGTCTTTGATATCAATATAAACCCAATCGTTGGTTTTATGCACATGGACAGAGAGTTGACCTTTTGCTTCCATTGCGTCGACTGCATTTTTACTGATGTTTTCAACTACCCATTCAATCAAAGGGGGATTGTGCATAACAAGAATTTCATCACTTGCATCAACAGTTACACTTACTTGATCTGAAATTCTAGGACGCAAATAAGTAATGACGTCTTGAACGGTTTTACTCACATCAAGTAGTTCAAGTTTGGCACCTGAGCCAATTTTTGAGAATCGTTCTGTCACCTTTTCCAAACGATCCACATCCTTTTGCATTTCCGTGGTAATCATTGGGTCAGCACCTTGCGATTCAAGAAGTTGTACCCACGCCATCAATGATGAAAGTGGTGTTCCCAGTTGATGAGCGGTTTCTTTCGCCATTCCGGCCCAAACTTGGTTTTGTTCTGCTTTTCGAAATGTACTGAAGATAAGGTAGCCGATAAATGCAAATAGACCGATGACTAAAAACTGAATATATGGGAAATACTGTAATTTTTTTAATTCAGGACTAGCATCAAAATAAACTGTATTCGTATTCCCATTTTTAAAGTCAATTACAATTGGTTCGTTCTGTTGCTTTAGATTATTGATTAAGGCATCAATGTTATTTGGATTCTTTTCAACTTCATCCATATTGGTCCCGATAATTTCTTTTGTTTCTGTATCGATTAAAAGTACAGGAACCAAACCAACATTATTGATAAGATCGTCATTGAATGTTTTGATCAAGGAATCGCGTTCAGCCTCGAGCTTTTCAATTTCTTTGGAATCATTATAATAGTAGGTCATGAATAGTCCTTCATACACTTCAATTGTAAAGGAAGGATTCCGTTTTTCCCAGATTGCCGCAAGCATCACCAGTGAATCATCAAAAGCTTTAACCAATTCTTTATCAGTGAAATCAGGATGTTGTTTACGAAAATAACTGGTGTCAAAATCTAGATTAATGTTACCCGAAACATTTTTTTCTTCGTCTAGAAGAATGACCGGAATGTCTTTATTGCCATTGATAATTTTCAAAGGAAATCCATAGTCAGGAATTTCATTCAAAGGAGTTGGTTTAGACACTTCTTTTGTTGCATCTATCCAAAGAGTCATTTTTTCAAGCTCTTTATCACGTAATTGTGAAAATGTTCGATTGGTCAATCGGACCAATTCAATTTTCTTTTTAATTGCATCTGCCCATTGTTTGGCTCTTTCTCTTTCACGTTCGCCTACTTTTGATACAATGGAATTCGAAACAAACAAAGAAGCACCTACAGCTAGAAGAGCAAAAATCAGCAAGGTGATTTTCCATTTTTGTTTATTTGAATATAAATTCATGTGCGACTAAATTAACGAGAAAATATCAAATAGATTGTATGTTTAATGTTGATAAGGCTTTCCTTGAAAATTAGAGTTAACTTCGGCCTTATTTTTTTGTTGAATGTTATCTATAAAAGATGTTAAGAAAACCGATTGTATTATTTAGTGTTTTAGCGTTTGTTTTGGCATGTCTATTTTTTCTCCTTCCAATCAATGTCTTTGATGGTGGTCTTATTGTGGAAGATGGTTTTGGAGAATATCTTGACGAAAGGCCGATAAGTTTATCGTACTTCATCGGAATGGGATACGATTCGCAAGATTTGATTGAAAACAACGTCAAGGACTTTTACCTTACAACTAAAGGAGTTGTGATGGCTTTTGTTTTCATTCTTGGTTTTCCAGCGTTGCTTGCATATCGAATGCATTTAAAATCAACAAAAAAGGATTAGGCAACTTTAGTCACATTCGTTTGGATTGGGTTATTCTACATTTGAATAAAAATTAAAATTATGTTCGGAAAATTATTCAAAAAAACAGACTATAAAGAATTACTGGACAATGGCGCAGTAATCATTGATGTACGTTCGCAAGGTGAGTTTAAAAGTGGATCCGTTCCCGGTTCTGAAAACATACCCGTTGGAAGTATTCCAGGAAGAATTAAACAAATTAAGAGTTTAAATACACCAATAATATGTGTATGTGCTTCTGGAATGAGATCTGGAGCGGCAAAAGCACAATTGGCAGCAGCAGGAATTGAAGCATACAATGGCGGTCCGTATACCAAAATGTTGAAGTACGTGGATTAAAAGCAACGCATATGATATAAAAAAAGCAGTTTGACTAAATCAAACTGCTTTTTTTTATTCCATCTTTTTTACTTCAGCAACGAAGTCATTGAGACTTTTGAATCAATAATTCGATGTAAATCAGCGATAGCCACTCGGTCTTGCTCCATTGTGTCGCGATCTCTAATGGTTACTGTGTCATCTTCCATTGTTTGATGATCAACCATAATACAGAATGGCGTTCCAATCGCATCTTGACGACGGTATCGTTTCCCTGGAGAATCTTTTTCATCGTATTGACAGTTGAAGTCGTATTTCAACACATCCATTATTTCTCGTGCTTTTTCGGGTAAACCATCTTTCTTCGTCAACGGCATAATCGCGGCTTTGTATGGCGCTAATGCATGTGGAATTGAAAGTACCACTCGTTCAGAGTCGTTTTCAAGTTGCTCTGTTTTATACGAACTACTTAAAACAGCCAGGAACATTCTATCTAATCCAATCGATGTTTCTATCACAAATGGCACATAGTTTTCGTTAATTTCTGGATCAAAATATTGCAATTTCTTTCCTGAAAACTCTTCGTGTTGTTTTAAATCGAAATCTGTACGCGAATGAATCCCCTCCAATTCTTTAAATCCCATTGGGAAATCGAATTCAATATCACTCGCAGCATTTGCGTAATGGGCCAATTTAATATGATCATGGAAACGATAATTTTGTTCTCCCAAATTCAATTTTTTATGCCAATTGATACGGACATCTTTCCAGTATTCGTACCATTTTAATTCTTCCCCAGGACGCACAAAAAACTGCATTTCCATTTGTTCGAATTCGCGCATTCTAAAAATAAACTGACGTGCGACAATCTCGTTTCTAAATGCTTTTCCAATTTGGGCAATTCCAAATGGAACTTTCATTCGCCCGGTTTTCTGAACGTTCAAGAAGTTTACAAATATTCCTTGAGCCGTTTCAGGACGCAGATAAATCTTAGCAGATTCGCCCGAAACAGATCCTAATTCCGTAGAAAACATCAAATTGAATTGACGAACTTCTGTCCAGTTTTTTGAACCAGATAATGGACAAGCAATTTCTAAATCAACAATAAGATTGTAAACTCCTTCTAAATCTTCTTTCTCCAGAGTTTCACGCATGCGGTCCTCAATTTCAGTAATTTTAGTCGCATTACGCAATACATTTGGATTCGTTGCTCTGAATTCTTCTTCGTTAAAAGCTTCACCAAAACGTTTCAGTCCTTTTTCAACTTCTTTATCTATTTTTTGACGAATTTTTTCAATATGATCTTCGATCAAAACATCTGCTCGGTATCGTTTTTTTGAATCCTTGTTATCAATCAACGGGTCGTTAAAAGCGTCAACGTGACCCGAAGCTTTCCAAGTTGTTGGGTGCATAAATATTGCAGAGTCTATTCCAACAATATTGTCATGCATTTGAACCATTGATTTCCACCAATACGTTTTGATGTTATTTTTCAATTCAGCTCCTAATTGACCGTAATCGTACGTAGCAGATAAACCGTCGTAGATTTCAGAGGAAGGAAATACAAACCCGTACTCTTTCGCATGGGAAATAATTTCTTTAAGATTGTCTTCTTTTTGCATGGCGCAAAGATATGTAATTTAAAGATTCTAGATTGAAGGATTTTAGAATTTAAGACTTATGTCTTTTCTCTTTTAATCCTGACTCAAAATTTTCGCAAGAAAATTTCCCATACTAAAACACGCCTGCAGCAAATAACCGCCAGTTGGAGCATCCCAATCAATCATTTCGCCAATGCAGAATTGATTTGGAAGGTTTTTAATTTCGAAAGTTTGTGATAGCGCGTTTCGATCAATTCCTCCAACTGTTGAAATTGCTTCGTCTATTGTCGCTGTTCCTATTATACTCAATGGAAATTGTTTGATGTATTTCGCAATGATTTTCGAGTTGGAGAATTCTTCTTTTGTTGTAGTCGATTTTATAAGGGCAATCTGCGCCGAACTCAATTTAAGTACTTTTTTCAGTGTTTCGGAATTGTTTTTTTGATTGGAAGAATTGAGTTTCTGTAGGACTTCAATTTCTGAAAACGTAGGTTTGAAGTCGATAGAAATGGATGCACTTCCAGATGAATTGAGTTGTTCTCTGATTTGTGGACTCAATGCATAAATGACATTTCCCTCCAATCCGAATTTGGTAATAACTCCTTCGCCTTTTTGTGTTTTATTTCCACAGGTAATTGTACAATTTTTCAGTGGTTGACCTTCGTGCTGAGCTATGAATTTTTTGTCCCAGTCAACTTGAAATGCACAGTTTGAGGGAAGAAATGGTACAACGTCAACTCCGTTATTTTTGAAGATGTTTAACCAATTTCCAGTGGAACCCGTAATTGGCCAACTTGCTCCACCTAGCGCAAATACAACTTTGTCTGCTTTGAAAACTGCCTGATTATTGATAACGATTTCATTCGTATCCTTCCATCCAATCCATTCATGTTCAAATTTGAATTGAATTCCTTTTTTGTGAAGTTGATTCAATATGGCTTCTAGAACTTCAATTGGTTTGATTCCCTTTTCAGGATAAACACGTTTACTACTTCCAATTATGGTTGGTATACCAATAGATTCGAACCAAGAGCATAAATCATCATTGGTAAAAGACCGAAGAGCAGGTTCTAAAAATGCTGATGGTGTGTATTGTTGAATGAATGTTTCGATTTTCTCCGAATGTGTAAGATTAAATCCACCTTTTCCTGCAACCAAAAACTTACGACCATATTGCTTATTTTTCTCGTAAATGGTCACATCGAATTTGTCAGTATCAACAAAAGCGGCAAAAAATAACGCTGCTGGTCCTCCGCCGATAACTGCTATGGATTGTTTGGGCATGTGATTTGAATTTCAGGTTGCAAATTACAAATTGCAGATTGATTTAATCGAGCTTCGAACGCTAAATTTCATTTAACGAGGAATCTGTCATCTGCAATTTGCTAATCTGTCAATTACTTTAGTTGCCCCGCAATAAATCCCGTCGTCCATGCAGCTTGAAAATTATACCCGCCAGTTATTCCATCAATGTCCATTACTTCCCCGGTGAAATACACGTTTTTGACAACTTTACTTTGCATTGTTTTCACATCAATATCATCCAAGCTAACACCTCCACACGTTACAAATTCTTCCTTAAAAGTTGTTTTTCCGCTCACAGCATAAACATCATTTGTGAGAACTTCAACAATTTTGTTTACTCCTTTTTTTCCGATATTTCCCCAAAGTTGGTCTATTGGAAATTCCGATTTTTCAATCAAAAACTGCCACAAACGATCTGGCAGTAAAAAAGGGCGGTAGTTGGAAAGTTTTTTCTGACCATGTTCTTCAACGATAGAACGAATTTCTGCTTGAACAATTTCGGCGTTTTGTTCGTTCACCCAATTGACTTGAATATTAAAAATGTAATCGCGTTCACTTAAAATTCTAGCGCCGAAAGCCGACAATTTTAGAATAGAAGGACCGCTCATTCCCCAATGTGTGATCAACAATGGACCGTCGGATTTCAATTTCGTTCCTTGAACGTTTGTTTTTGTCTTTTCTACCACAATTCCCATCAAGTCGCGCACTTTTTCATTTGGCATGTTGAAGGTGAATAAAGATGGTACGGGCTCAACAATGTTATGACCGAGTTTTTCTAGCCATTCGAGACCAGAACGTTTTGGAGAACCTCCAGTTGCCACAATTACCTTGTCATAAATGATTGTTTCATCTGTATTGAAGGTTAGTTCGATTTTTTCGTTTTGCGCTTGAATTTGTGTGACTCCCTTGTTGATTTCTATTTGAACGCCCAGTTTTTTACACTCGTTCATTAAACAATCGATAATGCTTTGTGAATTTTGCGAAACAGGAAAAACACAATTGTCATCTTGGGTTGTCAAAGCGACTCCTCTAGATTCAAACCATTCTTCGGTATGTCGTGTATTAAACGTTCCAAAAGCCTTTTTCAAGAACATTTCACCGCGTGGATAAGCGGCTGCAAGTTGGTTGATGTTTCTACATCCGTTGGTAACGTTGCATCTTCCTCCACCGGAGATCTTCACTTTCGAGAGCAATTTATTCGATTTTTCAAGAATAGATACTTCAGCTTCTGGATGGTGTTGTTTTGCTGAGATAGCTGAAAAAAAACCTGCGGCTCCACCACCAATTACTGCTACTTTCATTCAAATTCAAATTCAATTTCCCCTTCCTTTTCAGAATCAGAAGCTTTTTTCATTTTGTCCAACCATCGGTTGATTTTGGTATCCTTTTTCGGTTTGTTTTCTTCAATTATAGGGTCTACCGAATTGTCTGGATCAAACTCAATTATCATTTCTTCTTTCGGCGGATTCTTTTCTTTAACATATTGCTTAACCGTTGAATCATTTTTAAAGAGACCAAATTCCGATTTCAGGAGTGATTTTACATCTTCTTTTTCCCTAGCCAAATTTTCTTTCGTGGTTTCTTTTCGTGATTGTTTATCCCATTCAATGGTCGGACTGTCAATATCTCCATACATGCGCATATAAACCCTAAATCCAGTTCCATCATCTTGTATTTCACCAAATTCACTTGTTTTCTCTTTTTTCAAATCTCTGAATCTGAAACCAAAACGATAGTCTACTTTATTATCAAATGAGTGCTTACCAGATAGCTCAACATCCAGTGCAGAAGACGTGATAGACATTTGAGGAATGGTTAGAACACTGTTTTTGATAATTAATGTGTTTTTGAGTTGATCGAACTTTAGGTCTTTTAATTTATTGCCAAAGGCATCTATATTGTCTTTTCCAAGTATGGACTTTAAACTAGATGATTTTAAACTCGATATAATAGAATTGAAAGTTTCTACATTTTTTAACCTTCCATTGTCAATTTGAATTCCTATATCGGCAACAATGGCATTTGAAATAATTCCAGATCGTAAGTCAAACGGCGCTTCAAATTTAACACTGGCTTTTGCTTCACCTTCAATATTTGAGCTTTTGATAACGGTTTGTTTAAAATCGTCCCATTCTTTAAACAACTTGGTAAAATTAATATTATCCGAAACAACAAGACTTGAAATATGAAAGATTTCAGGAGTTTTCTCATCAATGGTCAAAGAACCATAAACATCTGCACCTCCTGTTTTTATGGCAATTTTTGAAAAATGCACCTTGCGCTTGTCGACAGACATATTGCCAGAAATATCTCTGAATGTGTGCGTGTCGTATTTTAAACTTCCAATTTCTACGAACATATTTCCAGTAATGTCGTTCGGTAAAATGTATGCACGCTCATGCAACACAATTTCTTCCTTTGCTTCTGTTCCTAAATCTTCCAGAACGATTAATTTACTGTTTATCGTTACGTTTGCCACTAAACTGCCTCGGGATGACATGTATTCAGCTAGATTCCCGAACACTCCGTTAATATTAAAGTCCGAATGCTTCACACGAATGCGCACATTATCAATACCGGCTTCATCACCATTGAGGTAAACTCTTCCAGCAATATTTTCGAATTCGCGCTTGTCATCTATTAACTGTAGGTCTACATCTTTTAAAATTAGTTGACCATCCAATTTTTTAATGTCATAATGAACGATTTCGTTTTCGTCGGTGTTTCCATTTACTAGAAAATCCGAATGCATGTCAATTTCTCCAGTTAAAGTCTGAACTGTCGGAATTTGAAACAAAGCATGAAGCACTTCCAAATTTATTGTTCCATCTGCATTTCCCTCGAAAACAGGATTTGCAAATCGCGTTAATTTTAAATTTCCTTTGAAAGGTCCACCAGAAGTATTAAATCCAATATTTTTCAGTTCTAATTTTTCCTTTTCTGGTCCACCACGATTCGAATAACTTCCCTCAAGATTTAGTCGCGACAGACCAATTCCAGTTCCTGGTTCTTTCAGACTTCCGTTTGAAATACCAAAATTGCAATCGACAGTTACAGGCTGTTTTGCATTGTTATCCCCATTGATTTCTAAGTTGAAAAGCAAAGTACCGCTTCCACCAAAATTTTTAACATTTTCTGTTTCTTTCATCGCCAAGCGATTGGCAGCATCTTCGATTTTTATGTTTTTACCTTTTAAGCTGAATTGAAAATTATTTTCTGCAATGTTTCCTTTAAAGATAAAAGGCAATTCAGAAATGTATATCGTCGATTGGGGGATTTCAATCGTTCCGGCCTCTTTGTCTACATTAACGGCAATATTCAACTTTGCGGGTTTATTCGAAACAAGATTAATTTTTCCGCTACGAGCTGCAACAATTTGAAGATCACTAGTAGCTGAGGTTGAGAATTTAGAAGAGCTGAATTCACCGATCAGCATCATCGAATGGATAGTAGTGATGTATTCTTGGTCAATAACACGATTGGCATAAGAAAATCGAAAATCTTCAAATTCTACTTCTTCCAATTTCAATGCAAGTTCTTTATTTTCAAGTGTATCTTTTGATTCGGCAAGAATATCAAAGTTGTTTACTCCTTCCTCGTTGACTTTTAATTTGAGTGTTCCAGGTGAAATTTCAATTGATTTTAAGGTGTAATTTTCTCGCCATAAGTCCATTGGATTGAATTTCATTCGAATGCGCTTCGAGTAAAGTAATGTGTCTAATTTAGTGGAGCCTTCGAACGAATCTTGAATAAAAACGTCTTTAAAATCGACAGATAGTCGAGGGAATGAGCCCCAAAAAGCCAAGTCAACATCAGAAACGGAAACAGGAACTTTTAGACTTTTGTTAACTTCATCAATAACTAAACCGCATATGTCGTCTTTGAAAATATAAAGCACAACTGTTACCAATACTACAAAACCAAGGATTATTCCTGTGAACCATTTTACAATTCGTATTAGACGTTTTTTTGTCATCAAAACAAAGGTATTTGATATTAAAGAGAGAATGAAGATTTAACAGTTTACTTATTAACGCAGTTGTGTTGGGATTTGTTACTTATTCGTGCAAAAAGAAATCTTTGTTTTTCAGATGTTAAGGCAGTTTCTATTATCTTTGCGTTCGGATTTAAAACAAAAAAATGAGTTTACTTACAGTAGGATCAGTTGCTTTTGACGCAATTGAAACACCATTCGGAAAAACGGATAAAATTATTGGTGGAGCAGGAACGTATATCGCACTTGCTGCAGCGTTTTATAATAATGAGCAAAACATTGTTTCAGTTGTTGGAGAGGATTTCCCTCAAGACATGCTGGATCAATTGAAAAATAGAAACGTAAATATTGAAGGATTACAGATTAAAAAAGGTGAAAAAACGTTCTTTTGGTCTGGTAAATATCACAACGATATGAACTCAAGAGATACGTTAGTGACGGAATTGAATGTGTTGGAGCATTTTGACCCGATTATTCCACCGAGCTACCAAGGTGCAGATTATCTTTTACTGGGTAATTTAAGTCCACAAGTTCAAGCGCAAGTAATTGAAAGATTGACGGAGCGTCCAAAATTAATTGCAATGGACACAATGAATTTCTGGATGGACATCGCAATGGACGATTTAAAGAAAACAATTTCAATGGTTGACATCTTGATCATCAACGATGAAGAAGCGCGTCAATTATCGGGAGAATACTCATTGGTGAAAGCATCGAAGGTTATTCGTGCCATGGGACCAAAATACTTGATTATCAAAAAAGGTGAGCATGGTGCTTTGTTATTTCACGGCGACAGTGTTTTCTTCGCGCCAGCATTGCCTTTGGAAGAAGTTTTTGATCCAACTGGAGCAGGAGACACCTTTGCTGGTGGATTTATGGGGTATTTAGCAAGTACAGACGATATTTCTTTCGATAACATGAAAAGAGCAATCATTAACGGTTCTGCGTTGGCTTCGTTTTGCGTTGAGAAATTTGGAACAGAGCGTTTGATGACAATCACAAAAGAAGATTTAGTAAATAGAATTGAAGAATTTGTTGCTTTAACAAATTTTGAAATGGTACATCAGATTAGTTAAGTAATGGAAAACTTGAATTTTTTAGAGGAATTGAATACGCTGACAGCGAATGAAGATGTGTTGTCTGTTAGTAGAGATGTGAATGAATTAAGAAGTAAATTAGAAGATTACATCTTAGAAGAAGAACGAAAAATTCAAGTTGCGCAAATTGCTGCGGAAGAAAGCAACGAATCTACTGATGCCTCAATTGAATCAAAACAAGTAGAAATTGTTCAGTTAAAAGAGCAGTTTTACGAAGTTTACAATGTGTTTAAGGATAAACGAAAGACGGCTGTTGAGGACAAAAAAGCTTTTGAAGCGAAAAACTTGGCTGAAAAAAACGCGCTAATCAAAAGATTGAAAGAAGTTATTTCAACTGAGGAAAATATTGGTTCAGCATTCTCAGCGTTAAACGAAATTCAAGATAAATGGAAGGAAGTTGGAGATATTCCAAGAGATAAACGCAACGATATTCAAGGCGAATATTCGCGTTTGTTGGAAGACTTCTTCTACAACATTAACATTTATAAGGAACTTAAAAATCATGATTTTCATCGTAATTTTCAATTGAAAACTGCATTGATTGCCGAATTGAAAAAGATTAATCAATTGGATTCAATTAGAGAGGCAGAAAATCAATTAAAGAAACTTCAAAATGATTGGGAAGATATTGGTCCTGTTCCAAATGAAGAATGGGAGAATATCAAGGAAACATATTGGACGGAAGTGCGCTCGGTGTATAATAAAATTAATCGTTTTTACGATGATAGACGTGCTGAACAACAAGGAAATATTGCAGCTAAAACTGAGTTGGTGATAGCAACAAAAGCGTTAATTGCTGAAAAGGACAAAAATGATTCTCCAAAAGCTTGGGAGGATATGTCGAAAGATGTATTGGAAATTCAGGCGAAATGGAAAACAATTGGGTTTGGTCCAAAAAAGGAAAACGAGCAAATCTGGAAAGAATTTAGAGCTGTTTGTGACGAATTTTTCTCTGCGAAGAAGGAATTTTTCAATTCAATACACGAAGAATACGACGGTTTAGCAAAGAAGAAAAAAGCCTTAATAGAAAAAGCGTTAGAATTAAAAGATTCCACAGATTGGCAAGATTCTGCGAATAAACTGAAACAATTGCAGCAGCAATGGAAGCAAATTGGTCACGCTGGAGTTAAGCATGAACAAAAATTATGGAAAGAATTTAGAACTGCATGTGATACTTTTTTCAATAATAGACAAGCACATTTTGACGCGAAAGATGCACAGTATGAAGGGAATTTGAAGTTAAAAGAGGAATTGATTGCTGAAATTAATGCATATAAAATTGCAGGCGAAAAGAAGCAAGCGCTTTCGGATTTGAAGGAATTCGCAAATAAATTCAATGCAATCGGAATGGTTCCAATGAAAGCGAAAGATGAGGTGTACAAATCATTTAAATCAGCTTTGGATAAACACTATGGTGCATTAAAAATGGAAGGAGCAGAGAAAGAAGCAATTCTTTTTGAAGCTAAAATTGACGCCTTGAAGGCTAGTCCAAGTTCAAATCGTTCTTTTTCAGATTTAAAAGCAGATTTGAGAAAGGAAATTGATGCACTCAACAAAGAAATTATTCAATTGGAGAATAACCTGGGTTTCTTCGCAAATAGTAAAGGCGCGGATGCATTGAAAAAAGACGTGGAGCGAAAAGTAGAAAATGCAAAAGCGAAAATTAGTGAAATTAGAGCCAAAATTAAATTGATTCCAAATGAATAGATCCATCAATGTGTTACTTGTATTTTTATTGATTCCAACAATGCTGGTAACAATTATTGTAGGATTTGATTTACCCTTGACATTTTTAAAAACAACGGGTGCAGAAATGCCGTACCGTGAGGAAGTGTTTTTGGGGTTCGGATTGGTGATTTTGATGATTAATTTGCGCCGTTCAATTAGACGATGGGTTGGAATCTCAATGGTTTCTAAAGTTGCGAAATTTAAATGGAATCAGCCGGTTAGCGCAACCAGAAGAAAACGAGTTTTCACATATTTAATTCTGGAAATTTTGGTAATGGCTTTTGTTGCTGTTGCGCTTTATGTTGTTTCACCCCAAGCATGGATGCCTGCAATTGGATTTTTGTTTGGTGCATTTGATAATGTGATTTTTTCGATTGTTGGCATCTCAAAAAACAGCTATAGAGTCGGGCTTTCTTCGAAAGCTTTAGTCATTGCAGACAGAGAGGTTATCGTACTTTATTTTAACGGATTAAGAAAAGTGTCTCAACAACAACAAAGCATTTATTTCGATTATATCAAAGGATTGCAAATGGATTTCCCTACGGATTGTATTCAAGAAGAACACCGTGCTGAGTTTTTTAAACTATTGGAAGCACAAATGGATCCAGAAAGAGTCTATTTCTCACATAAAATGGTTTAAACCAATCGTTTGATTTACAACATAATTTGAACTTTGCGTTTAGTATTCATACTAAATGAGATCAATATTTCGTTAAAAGAATAATTCTCATATTTTTACAACACTAAATCAAACTAAAATGAAAAAACTATTTATCCTTGTTGCTGTTGTCTCATTTACAGCTGTTGGTTGCAAGAAAGAAGGGTGTACCAACCCTGAAGCAACGAATTACGATTCTAAAGCGAAAAAAGATGATGGAAGTTGTATTCTTGAAGACAACGGTCCAAAATTGATTATAAAACTGGAGTTTGACCCAACACAACCTCGTTTAGATAATTTCGGAAATCCAGCGACAGTTGGAGCTGGTAATTCGGCGCAATCACCTACTTTTTATGGAATGAGTGCACATTATATTGAGTTGGCTCAAACACAATGGACGCAATTAGGTGATGGAAATATTTTGTATCATGGAGCTGAAACAACTGCTGGCGGTTCTAATGCGGCGGATTTTAGTAAAGCCATAATCAGAGGTAATAATGAAACATTTATTGAAATACCATTAAGTCAAGTTTCCGCAGATACCTATAATTGGATGCGTGTTTCCTTAACGTACCAAAATTTTGATATTGATTATACAGCTCTTGGTGGTGATTATACTGGAAGACTAGCATCTTTTGTTGGATTCAATACTTATCTTACAACTTATGTAATACAAAATCAATCAGTAGTTCTAAATCAGAACAAGTTGCAAGGTTATTGGGGATTTGAAACAGTAGGTCAAGTGTATGAAGGTCAATCTTCTGCAACTACGGTGCCTAATCCGCTATCTGCAACTTCACCAGTCCCAGCAGGGTCATGTGTTGTAACTGGAAATTTTGATACTCCTTTTACAATCACTGGAAATGAAACTGAAGACATTGTCGTTGTATTGAAATTGTCAACAAACCAAAGTTTTGAATATCATGATGATAATATGAATGGGAAATACGAACCATTGGATGGGGATTATCCTGTCGATATGGGACTTAGAGGTTTGAAGCCAGTTGTTCAATAAACAATTATCCGTATCTTTTGGCTATGAATAAAATCAGCCGAAGGAGTTTTATACCATTATTAGGCACAGCGGTGGCGGGAGCTTCCGCTGTATCTTTTTCTTTAGCAAAAGAGTTTGCCGTTAATGAAATCATCGTACCGCGCTCTTTAAAAAAAGGTGATTCAATCGGTGTTTGTGCACCTGCAGGTGGAATTAAATCAAATGCAGAAATAGCAGATTTCAAAAAAGTATTGAATGACCTGGGTTATTCAACAGTCTTTTCTCAAAATATTGATAAGAATATTGGCTATTTCTCAGGAACCGATCAGCAGAGAGCAGATGACTTCATGGAATTGATTCGAAATAAAAGTGTTAAAGCCATTTTCTTTATACGCGGTGGCTGGGGGTGTGCTCGAATGCTAGAATTTCTCGATTTTGAAATTATTAGAGACAATCCAAAAGTTATTATGGGCTTCAGTGACCCAACGGCATTGTTAAATGCAATTACTGTAAAAACTGGTTTGATAACATTTCATGGTCCAGGTGGAAATTCAACTTGGAATGAATACAGCGTAAAGTACATCAACGAGCTTTTAGTGAACGGTAAAACTTTGAATTACACTAATCAACATGGAGATTTACCGATAGTAACATACTCTAAAGGAACAGCTCAGGGAGAATTATATGGAGGAAATTTAAGTGTTTTGTCCACATTAGTAGGGTCCAATTACCTACCTAATTGGAAGGGAAAAATTCTTTTTTTGGAAGATGTTGCTGAGGAACCGTATCGTATAGATCGTATGTTAACTCAATTGAAATTGGCCGGTGTTTTTGATCAAATTTCTGGATTGATTTTAGGGACGTTCAGAAAATGTCTTGCAGAGGATCCAGGTCATTCGTTTACTCTAGAGGAGGTCTTCGAACACCATTTTAAGGGAGCTAACTTCCCTGTGTTTTATGGCGCTCAAATTGGTCACACACTGAATAAATTCACTGTTCCTATCGGTGCGAAAGTGGAAATGAATTCCGTTGAAGGCAGTTTTAGATTGATGGAAGCTGCCGTTGGATCGCTCTGATCAGTTCCCAACAAAACTCAACCGTCTTATCTCTTGTCTTAAATTATTTTGCGCATCTGCCAATTTAAATATTGGAACATAATGCCCACCGCCTAGTTCAGCTGCCGTTATCATTTTCTCTTTGTCTACATCTTTGTTTTTAATACCAACAACAGACATATGAATATTTTTCTTTGCGTATTTTTTAATGTATTTCTCGTAATCGGTAGAAGCTCTGTTGAAAGCTCCATCGGTTATGATAATAACATGATTTGTTCCGTTGGTAATAAAAGCTTTTTGTGCTTCTTTAAATCCCAATTTAATGCCTTCTCCTCCAGCAGTCGCTCCGGAAGCGCTTAATGCACTAATCTCACTTTTAATAGCGTCTTTTTGGTTTCCGTGTGTTGGACTTAGCAATACTCTTGAATTCGTTGCGTAGGTTACAATCCCCATTTTATCTTGTGGGCGTAGCATTTCCGTTAATTGAAACAAGGAATACTTCATCAGCTCAATTTTATCAGCATCTCGCATAGATCCAGATATGTCTAATACAAAAACAATGTTCACGGGATTGAAATACGTGTCTTCAAAATTATCCTTATCCAAATCCGTAAAGGCTGGAGGCATGTCGTCTGAATTGGAAGTTTCAACAATTGTCGTCAAGTCTTCCTCCCAGGTTTCTTCAATTTCTATCACAATTTCATGTTCTGGTTGCTTTTCAGGCACAACAACTGCTACAATGGTATCTGTAACGATTGGAACGGGAACTATTGGTACAAAATCTGGGTTTTTATCCAGTTCTAGTACAATGTAATTTCTTCTAAAGTTGATATATGCTCCTAATTCTTCTGGCTTGTATCCTTCGTGGGTAGCATAAAAATAACTCAGTCCTAAGGTTGCTTCAGCCTTGATTTTTCCTTTCGAATCTGTTTTCTTCGCCCAAATCGCTTGACCGTTTTGTAAAAGGGTAACATTGGATTTACTTAGCTCTTCGCGCGTTTCTCGGTCAATTGTGACTACTGTTAAATCAAAACTGTTTGGGTTTTTTCCTGCTGCTCGTTCTGAAAAATCAGGGCAAGATGTAAACGCACTCATATCGTCACGTGGTTCATCCTTATTGTTACCTGTTAAAACAATACGCGTAGGCTCCTCTTGATTACTTGTGAAGACGTTTATTTCGTAGGAAAAGCGCCCTTTACTCTTTGAATTCACTTGAAACCGTAGAATAGATGTGCTATCCATTGGAATCAGTTGTTTCGAAATAATGTAGGCAACCTCCATTGGTTTCTTTACACTCAAAACCCACGCTTCTTTATCGCCTTTGTTTTCTAGAATGATGTCTACATAACGCGATGAATACGGTTCTAAATCACCAAAATCGTGTTTAATAGTATTAAAGGTAATCTGAGCTTCAAGTTGAAGTGAAGCATAAAACAGAACAAATAGGATAGCTAGAAATCTCATGTCTAAGTTAAATCAAAAAGTGCGCCGAATAATAACTCTATTGTTATTAACGCAAACAAAAGGATAAAAGTGTATCTAAGAATTCAGCCGGAGCTTCTGCATGAACCCAATGTCCAGCATTTTCTATTGTTACAACTACTCCATCAATAAATACATCTTCTAAATCTGAAATATCTTCATCTAAAATATAATTGGATAATGCTCCTCGAATAAATAAAGTTGGAATACTTACTTGAATTTTCGGTACTGCAGCTAAAATGTTCGGCATTTCATTTTCCAACACTTCGACATTCATTCTCCACGCTAATTTTCCTTTCTCCTTCCAATATAAATTCTTTAACAGAAATTGTTTAACTCCTTCTGAATCGATGTGTGCACTCATTTGAGATTCAGCTTGACTTCTTGTTGAATTATTGGCTAAATCTACAGAGTGAATTCCCGCTAAAATATGTTCGTGATGCATAGGATATTCTTTCATGCCTATATCTACAACCACAAGCTTTTCCAATAAATCTTCATGATTTTGCGCAAAATGCATCGCCACTTTACCGCCCATGGAATGCCCTAAAAGAATGAAATTATTCAGTTGCAGTTCACGACATAATTCATAAACATCTTGAGCCATTAATTCATAACTCGTTTCGTCTGCCCAATCAGAATGACCATGATTTCTTAAATCTACTAGAATTACTCGGAAATATTCTGCTAATTTTTTTGCGTGAGTTTGCCAATTGTCTGAATAACCAAACAAACCATGTAAAATAACCAATGATTTACCTTCGCCTAATTCTCTATAGTGTAATTTCATTTAATGAAGTTTGAAATTCAAAGCTAATAATTTGAAACTAAAACAGGAATAGCGAAACTCGGTTATTCTATTTTTACGAACGAGGAGATGATCAAGATTATTTGATGCCCTTTAAATATTGAAAAATATACGTTTCTACAGATTTAGTTTTTCTCAGTGAAATAAGAATTACCTCAATAGTCCAGAAAATAAATCAAGAAGATTTGGAAGCTTTACATAAGAAGATGATACTTCAACTTTAGGTTCTTCTTTCGTTTTTGTAGAAGATGTTTTTGTCGTTTTGGTAGGAATTGTCATGTCTTCAAAAGAAACTGTACCTACCAAAAACTGGCCTTCATTCAGGTTCGAAACAACTTTTATAAGTTCTTCGCTTGAAACAATCGATTTATCGTAAGCAATTTTTGCAATGTTAGTTTTACGCTCATCCTCGTAGTCAAATTCGACGCTAGCAACACCATTTGTTCCTTTCAACCCTTTTCGAATTGAACCACCACAACCCATTTGACAAACCATGCCATCAATTTCCATTGTCAGCATTTGGTTCGGATTTACAACGACTTTAGCCGTTTCAACCTTTGCTTTTTCACTGTTTTCAGTCTTTTGTTCGCTTGAACAAGAGCTAAAAAGAACGCCGGCAGTCAGTACAAAAACTATTTTTTTCATAGATGTGATGTTAAGGTCAACAAAGCAAATGTAAGGGAATCACATTTTAAATGCTTTAAAAAAATGTTAAATCTCTATCTTTGTACAAAATAAATCAAATGATTATCAAATCTGCTCAATTCGTTATCTCCAATACTGACATAAAATTATGTCCAAAAGATGGAAAACCCGAATACGCATTTATCGGTCGCTCTAATGTTGGAAAGTCTTCTTTGATCAACATGATTACGGAACGAAGTAAACTTGCAAAAACTTCTGGAAAACCTGGAAAAACCCAGTTAATAAATCATTTTGTAATTAATGACGAATGGTATTTAGTTGATTTACCTGGTTACGGATATGCGAAAGCTTCTAAAACCTCTCGCGCAAAATGGGAAAAGTTTATATCTGAATATTTAACGAAGAGAGAGGAACTTTTAAATGTGTTTGTTTTACTAGATTGTCGTTTGGAACCGCAACAAATTGATTTAGAATTCATGAATTGGTGTGGAGAAAAAGAGATTCCTTTTTCGATGGTTTTCACAAAAATTGATAAAGTTTCGAGTACCGTTCTTCAAAAAAACCTTGCGAAATACAAAAAAGAAATGTTGAAATATTGGGATGAACTTCCCCCGGTTTTCACGTCATCAGCGGAATCTAAGTTTGGACGTGAGAAGATATTGAATTATATAGAACGGATTAACGAAGCTGTAGTAAAAGCTGAAAAGTGATATTGGTCACATTTTAAGTGTTTCATATTGCCGATATTTGTAATAGAATTTTAGAAAGTTAAGATATGATAGTAGAACAATTATACACAAAATGTTTAGCGGAAGCGGCATATTATATAGAAAGTAAAGGAGAAGCAGCAATTATTGACCCTATGCGTGAAACGCAACAATACATTGATATTGCGAAAAATAATGGAGCGACCATAAAATACATTTTTGAAACACATTTTCATGCAGATTTTGTTTCTGGACATGTGGATTTGGCAAAAAAAACAGGTGCATCTATCGTTTATGGCCCGACAGCAAAAACTGGATTTGATGCAATTATTGCAGCGGATAATCAAGAATTTAAAATTGGAGATGTTACGTTAAAAGTGTTACACACACCTGGTCATACTCCAGAATCGTCTACGTATATGCTTATTGATGAGAATGGTAAGGAAACTGCAATTTTCACTGGAGACACGTTGTTTTTAGGAGATGTAGGCCGACCAGATTTGGCTGTAAAGTCTGATTTAACGAAAGAAGATTTAGCAGGAATGTTATTCGATTCCTTAAGAACTCGAATTATGCCTTTGTCTGATGAAATAACGATTTATCCTGGTCATGGAGCAGGTTCATCGTGCGGAAAAAACATGAGTTCTGAGACGGTTGGAACTTTGGGAGAACAAAAAGAATCAAATTATGCGCTAAGGGCGGATATGACGAAGGAGGAATTTATTAAGGAATTGACTTCTGATATTTTGCCACCGCCTCAATATTTTCCTAAAAATGCGATGATGAATAAAATGGGTTATAACTCATTTGAAGAAGTTCTATCTCAAGGGAACAAAGCCTTAACAATTGAAGAGTTCAATAAAGAAGTTAATGAAGGAGCTTTGATTTTGGATGTTCGAACTCAAGCTGAATTCATTAAGGGATTTATTCCAAACTCTCTATTTATTGGTTTGAATGGAACTTTTGCAATGTGGGTAGGAGCGTTGATTGAAGATATTAATCAAAAAATTGTTTTAATTGTTCCAGAAGGACAAGAAGAAGAAGCCGTTACTCGTCTTTCCCGCGTCGGATATGATAATGCTGTTGGATATTTAAAAGGAGGCGTATCTTCTTACGGAGGTGAATTAAATACAATTAAGTCAATATCTGCCGATGAATTTGCTGAAACGGCTTCTACATGTGATATTTTAGATGTTCGTAAACCAGGAGAATATACTTCGGAGCATATTGTTGACGCACCAAATTATCCACTTGATTTTCTAAATGATCATCTTAATGAATTAGATAAAAGTAAAACATATCATGTGCATTGTGCTGGAGGTTATCGTTCAGTAATCGCAATTTCGATAATGATGCAGAAAGGATTCAATAACTTAGTTGATATAGCTGGGGGATACGGTGCAATTAAAAATACCAGTATTGAAAAGACGAGCTATGTTTGTCCTTCAACTTTAAAATAAGAAATGGCAAAAATTCGTGACATTGAATTGGGAGATTTCCCATTGTTATTAGCGCCAATGGAGGATGTAAGTGATCCTCCATTTCGTGCGTTATGTAAACAACATGGCGCGGATTTAATGTACACGGAGTTTATTTCTTCGGAAGGATTAATCCGTGATGCTGCAAAAAGTGTTCAAAAACTGGATATTTTCGAATACGAGAGACCTGTTGGTATTCAAATTTTCGGTTCAGATATCGAAAGTATGAAAAAGGCAACCGAGGTCACAGCAAGAGCAAACCCAGATATTATTGACATCAATTATGGTTGCCCAGTTAAGAAAGTAGCATGTAAAGGAGCTGGTGCCGGTATTTTACAGGACATTCCCAAAATGGTTGAAATGACTCGTGAAATTGTAAACTCAACTAGTTTACCTGTAACGGTTAAAACGCGGCTTGGGTGGGACGATGATACCAAGTATGTTGTTGAAGTGGCAGAACGCCTTCAAGACGTAGGAATTGAAGGGATTTCAATTCACGGGCGCACAAGAAAGCAAATGTACAAAGGTGTGGCGGATTGGTCGCTGATTGCAGAGATCAAGAACAACCCTCGCATGCGAATTCCTGTTTTCGGAAATGGTGATATCGACACGCCTGAAAAAGCTGTTGAATACAAAGCACGGTATGGAGTTGATGGAATTATGGTAGGCCGTGCGAGTATTGGTTATCCTTGGATTTTTAACGAAATAAAACATTTTGTAAAAACAGGAGAACATTTAGCGCTTCCTACAATTGAAGACAGAGTAGAGGCTGCGATTCAACATTTGGATATGAGTGTAAAGTGGAAAGGCGAAACATTAGGCGTAATTGAAATGAAACGCCATTACACCAACTATTTTAAAGGAATTGCAAATTTCAAAGAGCACCGCATGAAGCTTGTTACTTCGTTTGATTTGAATGAAATAAAAGAAACGTTGAACTGGATTAAAGAGAATTCAGATGAAATGTACTTCGTCTAAGCTTTTTGAAATTTTAATATCCATTCAATCGCTTTATCTTTTGAATAGAAAATTTTCGTCGGCATTTTTGGTTTATTTACTTTGATGTAAAAATCAGCCATTATTTTTTGCGCCAGATTTCGAATGACAATGGCGTCGCAATACGTATAGTTATTTCCGCTGGTATCTGCAGCCCATTCACGAACTTCAGGTTCCACATCAGCGAAGGAATCAAACTCGTATAAATTATAAAACCTGCCCGCACCGTGTAAGTCCAAAAAACGATAGCCACATTCAATTACAGTTTTTCCAATTTTCATGTCTTTTGGAATTGAAACATGAAAAATCCGGTTTTTGTAAATTCGAAATGTAACACCGTGCTCTATATGTTCAGCAATTAATTCTGACCGCGTGCAGCCACGAAGTGAATCAAAATTGTGCGACATTTCATTTTCGTGGGTCATAGAATAATGGCTATATTAGCAATCATAAAATTACAAAAAATGCAACGATATCAAAGTTATATTCAAGGAAAATGGTTTGACGGTCAAGGAGTTGAGACAAATCTTTATAATGCGATTACTGGTGAACAGTTCGGGGAAACATCAAGTGCCGGAATTGATTATGAGGCGGTTCTACATTATGGTCGAACAGTTGGCGGAGAAAAGTTGCGAAAAATGACATTCCAAGAACGCGGAAGAATGCTTAAAGCACTTGCTTTTCACTTACTCGAAAAAAAGAATAAATATTATCAAGTTAGTGCGCTGTCTGGTGCTACAAAAGTCGATTCTTGGATTGATATTGAAGGAGGGATTGGTAATTTATTTGCAAACGCTTCTTTACGTCGTCAATTTCCAGATTTACCATATAACGTAGATGGCGTTGCAGCACCTCTTTCAAAAGAAGGTTCATTCATCGGACATCATATTATGGTACCAAAACGAGGAGTGGCAGTACATATCAACGCATTTAATTTCCCAATTTGGGGAATGTTAGAAAAAATAGCGGTTAATTTTATGGCTGGTGTTCCAGCACTTGTAAAACCGTCAGAATATACATGTTATTTGACAGAGGTCATGGTACGTGACATCATCGATTCAAAAATATTACCTGAAGGGTCGTTGCAATTGGTTTGTGGCTTGGGTCGTGGAATTATTGATCATGTGACTTCCGAAGATGTTGTAACATTCACCGGCTCAGCTCACACGGGAAAAATTTTAAAAGGGTTGCCTCGCATTGTTCAGGAGAGTGTTCCTTTTAATTTGGAAGCTGATTCATTGAATGCGACTATTTTGGGACAACATGCCATTCCTGGAACAGTTGAGTTTGACTTATTCATAAAAGAAACAGTTAAAGAAATCACAATTAAAGCAGGACAAAAATGTACGGCTGTTCGTCGAATTATTGTTCCAGAAAATTTGATTGAAGAAGTACAAGTTGGAATTGCGGCACGACTGAAATCAACTGTAATGGGAGATCCGAGTCAGGATGGAGTGAGAATGGGCGCCTTGGCAACAAGAATGCAGGTTGAGCGTGTGCGCGAAAATGTTGAACTTTTGGCAAAATCACAAAATATCGTTTTTGGGGATTTGGATGAGTTTGAGGTGGTTGGAGCAGACAAAAATAAAGGAGCTTTTTTCTCTCCAATTTTATTTAGAAACGATGACCCTTTTACTAAAACAGACGTACATAACATTGAAGCTTTTGGGCCGGTATCTACAATTATGCCGTATAAATCTATGGATGATGCAATCGAATTATCTCGAATGGGTAAAGGTTCATTAGTGTCTTCAATTGTAACACCAAATGACGAGGAAGCAAAAGAATACATCATTGGTGCAGCAAGTATGCATGGGCGTATTTTGGTGTTGAATAAAGATTGCGCAAAAGAAAGCACTGGTCACGGTTCTCCGATGCCTTTGCTAACGCATGGTGGACCAGGTCGAGCTGGAGGCGGAGAAGAAATGGGTGGAAAACGTGGTGTTTTACATTACATGCAACGAACTGCAATTCAAGGTCACCCAACTACAATAACTAAAATAACTGAGCAATTCCAAGTGGGTGCAGCTATGCCAGAAGCGAATCCTCATGTGTTTAGACAACATTTTGAGGAATTGGTAATTGGTGATACTGTTTTTACACATAAACATACTGTTACCGTTGCTGATATAGTCAATTTTGCTAATGTTTCAGGAGACAATTTCTATGCGCACATGGATGAGACGTCCTTGGATGGAACAATTTTCGAACAGCGCGTAGCACATGGATATTTCTTACTTTCTAAAGCGGCTGGATTATTTGTTGACCCGAAAAAAGGTCCGGTGTTATTGAATTACGGAGTAGAAGAAGCGCGTTTTACGAAACCAGTTTATGCAGGAGCTACAATTGGAGTTCGTTTTACAGTGAAGGAAAAAATTGATCAAGAGAAAAGAGACGAAAATGACATCGCAAAAGGAATTGTAAAGTTCTTAGTTGATGTATACGATGAAACCGGTGAAACTGTAGCCTTGGCTACCATTTTGACAATGGTTAAAAAATTGGATCAATCGGTGTAATCCAAGGAAAGTTTTTAGAGTAAGCATTTTAGGGTCAAATTGGACTTATTTCGTAGTTTTGTACCCTCAAAAAAAAGGAAAATGTTAAAAAGTATTTATCGGTTCTTATCGCCAAAATTTCAGACGCTATTTTTAGATTATAAAGTAGATATGAAACCGCGTTATGGACATGGTAAACCTGCGCATCAAGGACTTTTGGACATTGTTGAAGCAAATCGATTGGAGTACAATGATTTTTTAACTAAGGCTCTAGATTATAAAGACCATATTCAACAAATCAAAAAGCAAGGAGAAGAAACCAATGCAAATCTTCCTGTTTGGAACAATGGATTTTTACCTGGTTTAGATATTGTTGCAATTTATACTATGCTTGCACTTTATCAACCTAAAAAGTACGTCGAGGTTGGCTCAGGTAATTCAACTAAAGTGGCTTATAAATCTAAAACCGAGAATAAGTTAGCGACTGAAATTATATCCATTGACCCTATGCCGAGAGCAGAAATTGACCAATTGGCGACGGCTGTTATTCGTAAACCGTTTGAAGAGGTTGATTATGATGTTATTCTGAATTTGGAAGCGAATGATATCCTTTTCATTGATAATTCGCACAGAATTTTACCAAATTCGGATTCTATGGTGTTTTATATGGAGATTTTACCAAAATTGAAGAAAGGTGTTATAGTTCATATACACGATATTTATGTACCTTATGATTATCCTCAATTTATGTGTGATAGAGCCTATACAGAGCAATATGGTTTGGCAATGTTTATGATGGCGAATCCAACAAAATACAAGACAATCTTACCGAACTATTTCATTTCTGAAGACAAAGAATTGAGTTCACAGATTGCTCCAATGTGGGAACACCCAAACCTTTCTGGAGTAGAGAAACACGGAGGTTCCTTCTGGTTACAGATTATGGAATAAAAATATTGAGACCCTTTCCATTCAGATTCGTTTAATTTTTTTTTGATTCCAAGAAGGTCTTTACTTTATCAGCTGCTTTTTTTCCTGAATTTGTCGCAGTTTCTTGAGTTTCTAGTCCTTCAGACCAACCTCCCGCGAAGTAAATATCAATTTGCTCCATTTCAAGATGTTTTAAGGTGATTAAGTAGGAATGAAATTCTGGAGTAATTAATGGATGGTTAAATGTTTTTTGGTGAATAAAAAACCCATTTGCTTTCACTGATTCCAATTGTTTCTCTGTCATCCAACTTTTGTATAATCCGTTCCATTCTGGATTCACAACTCCTAGGTTCATAGTGCTTGACGTAACACTATTGGTGATTTTAGATGTTCTCACATTCATAAAAGAGGATCGGTTTCTATCTACAAAACTACTGTCACGATGGAGCACGATACGTGTTGGAAAGTATTTAAATTCATTTAAAACTCGTGTAAAACGCAAGAATTCAGGTTCATTTTCTACAATTTTTTTAACTTGATAAGGATGAGCTGCAAAAACTACAAAGTCGAACAATTGTTCAACTTCATTGAATTCAATGGAATATTGCTTTTTGAATACTTTAACATTTTTCACTTCGGCGTTTCGGATTATTTCAACACCATTTTTTTCCAATTGGACACCTATATCTTGGATAATAAATCCCATTCCTCGCCCGAAAACTTTAAAATCACTTTTTTTTAGTGCTTTTTGAGAAGCGAAAAGTTTAACGACATCGCTCGTGGAGCACATTTTTATTTGATGAACTGACGTGCCTAGGGTAGATGCCAAAAATGGCAAAACAACCTTTTTCTTGAAATCAGGTTTTAGTTTTAATTCTTCAACCCATTCGCCAACATTGTCTTTATATTCAACTTTTTTTTCAAAAACCTTTCGAGCAGACTTGAAAAATTTTAAAAACTGCATGGCATCGCCAAACTTTCCACCTCGCATTTTCAGTCCTTCGGGAGATATAAAATCAGGTTTTTTGTCTAAATCATTTTCAATAACTACGGAACCAGAGAAAGCGTAAATTTGGTTTTCGTCATATAGGTTGTAAATTTTTAAAAAAGCGATGTAGTTTGCCCATAAATCGTCTTCAAAATACTGCGGTCCGGCATCTATGGAGATAAGATTTCCGTGACTATTATCTACTTGTACGGTTCGCGCATTACCGCCTAACTGAGATTCTTTTTCAAAAAGCGTAACATGAATGGATTCGTTAAGTGCTAAAATGTGATGTGCCGCAGAAACACCTGCCATTCCTCCACCAATTACCGCAACTCGAACAGGTTCTTGTGCTAGAATGTGAATTGAAAAAAGTGTAATGAAAGATAGACTTAGAAAAATTCGCATAATTTATGTATAAAGTTAACGTTCAAAAATCAAGATTAGAACTTTTTTTGAAATTGATGTTACTTTTTTGCATTTCTGTGTTATTAATTATTGGATGAAACAGTTATTTCTCATTATTCTCCTCGCATTAACTAAAAGCTTTTTAGCTCAATCACTTCCTGTTGTCAGCGAACCACCTGTACATGTTTTGTATAAATTTTACCCTAACCTGGTTCAGCTCAGCTTATCGAATTATGATTACAAGGAGTATATTTTGGTGAACGATTCGATGGAAGTCCTTTTACATGATAAAAATGGCATTCGACTTTCGCCAAATAATTTTATAGTTAAAATACCTTGGTTAAATAAAATGGACAGTGTTCATTTCGAGCTCTTTGATCGTTCGAATATGCAAGAATCACTCAAAAGAATATCATTTAAAATTATTAGTCCACCTGATGCGGTTGTTTTTATCGATAATGTTCTTGAGGGAGGAAGGTGTTCCAAACATCCGTTAATTATTGAAGCTTCTGCTCCGATTGATGCACCCGTTAAAATTTCATATGCAATTGAATTTTGGACAATGGAGATTGAAGAATTGGAAGTGTTTGGAAAAGGCAGCAAATTCGATGACTATGCTTATTCTGTTTTGGATAAATTTCCGTCAGGTACCTTAGTGAAATTTCGATGTAGAATAATTGATGAATTGGAATATGCGTACTATCACGAAGCAAAGTTCTATTTAGAATAAAATTGATGAATGTTTCTTAATTTTAGGGAAAAATTCTCAATGTTCAAACTTTACCTCTGCGCTTTATTTGCTCTACTTAGCATTCACGTTTCAGCACAAACGAAAATCTATATTCAGGATGGAATTTCCCTGGAGCCAATGCCATTCGTTAAAGTAATTCCCGACAACGGGAAACCAGGTTTTACAGATATTGATGGAAAATTTGTTCTACCGCAAGAGGCCACAGAATTTCAATTGAGGTTTATGGGATACAATGACAGCTTGTATTTAATAAGCGCCTTAAAAAGCGATACAATTTTTATGTGGAGCAATGTGCAAGATGTTTCAGAAGTAACGGTTTTGGCAGGAGAAAATCCAGCACATCGAATCATGGATTTGGTAATCAAGAATAGGAAGGACAATCACCCACTTGCAAATGATGCTTTTACATATAAAAGCTACAGCAAGTTCATTTTTGATGCCGATGATGGTTTAAAAGATAGACTCGTAAAAGCTCCAGAAGAAGATTCAAGCTTGAATGAGTTGCAATTTTTAAACAAGCAACATTTGTTTTTATTAGAAAGTGCTACCGAGCGTAAATTTATTCCTCCTGCAAAGGACAGAGAAGATATTACTGCGTATAAAATTTCAGGATTGACTTTGCCAATTTTCTCAACATTTGCTCAAAGCTTACAATCGTTTAATTTTTATGATAATGAGTTTGAATTGGTTGGTTCTACTTACATTAATCCAATTGCTGCAGGTGGAACAGATCGTTATTTGTTTATCCTTCAAGATACGACAGTGGTTGGATCGGATACTACATTTACTATTTATTATCGTCCCCGAATAAATAAAAACTTCAAAGGAATGGAGGGAACAATGTATATCAATACAAATGGTTATGCGATTGAAAAAGTAATTGCATCACCTTATTCAAAAGATACAACCACCTCTTTCACAGCGAGAATTGTGCAGGAGTATGAATTTATTGATGGAAAAAAATGGTTTCCTACAAATTTAAGTACACAAGTAGAATTGAAGGGCCTATCACTCAATGCAAGCGGAGGTTATGTTACAGGAAAAGGAAACACGTACATCAAGGACATTGTTATAAATCCAGAAGACTTAAAAAAGAGGGGATTTGGAAATATTTCAATTGCGACTGATGAAGATGCAGGAAACGCGGAAGACAAAGTTTGGGATGAATATAGAATTAATCCTTTAACTGATAAAGAAAAACGGACATATCATGTGGTTGATAGTGTTGCAAAGGAAGCCAATTTTGATCGAAAATTAACAGCTTTAATGGCACTAACAACAGGTAAAATAAGAATGAATAAAATAAACTTGTTATTGGACCGAATAGTTGACTATAACATTTATGAAGGAGTTCGATTAGGCGTTGGTTTGGAAACATCAGAGCTCTTGATGAAAAATATTACAATCGGAGGTTATTTTGCATGGGCAACAAGAGATAAGGATTGGAAATATGGTGGTTATTCGATTTTTGATATCAATAAACGGAATGGACTTCAAGTTACGCTAAGTTATCAGCAAGATCTTTTGCATCGTGGTGGAAACGAGTTTACAAAGAAAGGATTTAAACTTGGGAACACTGAATCTTATGCACGCTTGTATCGTACATTTATGGAGCGTCAACGAATTGCTGAACTAAAAATCGGATACGAGCCATTGGGGAATTTGAAACTTTTCGCATCAGGAAATTATCAGCAAGTGGAATTCATGAAAAATTATCAGTTTCTACCAACAGATACCTCGTATTTTTCTGGATCAAAAATAGATTTGGCGGAAACATCATTGGAAGTTCAGTGGAACATACGTGAAAGAGTTATGCTTTTGGGTGATATGCGAATGACTGAGCCTTCAGGTTATCCCAAAATTGCATTGAAGATGACGAAAGGTTGGAAGGGAGTTGCCGACTCTCAAATGGACTATATCCGCTTGAACGTTAAAATTAGCCAAGATGTACAATCACTGCGATTTGGTGAATTGAATTGGACGCTTTTAGCATCACAATCTTTTGGTAACGTTCCTTTGTTTCTAAAGCAAAATGCAATTGGAACCCGTCAAGATTGGAATATTTCAACTGCAAATACATTTGAAACTGTTTTTCCTGGTGAGTTTTATCATGATAGACAGGCAGCCTTGTTTGTGCGTTATGGATTCCCAACAATAAAAACAAAAGCTAAATGGAATGAGCCTCAATTTATTCTGCACCATGGAATTGGAGTCGGAGATTTTAAAAATCGTTCAGAACACACTCAAATTTTTGGCTCCATGGATAATGGACTTTATGAGGCCGGGTTGATTTTAAATGGAATGTTAAAGGTTAACATTATTAGTGTTGGAGTTGGAGCATTTTACAGATATGGTTATTATTCCAACATCAACGAAATAAAGAATATTGTTCCTAAAATTAGTGTAAAAATGGCATTACCAATGTAATGCCATTTTAAACGGATTATTTTATTACACTTATTCGTTCAATTGTTGTTCCCTTTTCTGTTTCAATACTAGCATAATACATACCGTCTCTCAGGTTAGAAAGATCGATACGCGTTATTTTTTGTAGAACTTGATCTTGATTGAAGACTACGCTTCCTTGCAAATCGATAATTTTCACACTTATGATTTCATTGTTTGAATTAACGGTAATTGCGTCTTTTGTTGGGTTTGGAAAGAGTTGTATTTTATTCTCAATTGTTCTGTTTACCTGAATAATATCAGAAGTAGTCATTTTCCCATCATAATCGAATTGCTTTAAACGATAATAACTTTCTCCAGAATACGGATTATTGTCAATCATTTCATATGAGCTTGTATTAGTCGTAGTACCCGAACCAGTTTGTATTCCTACACCAGTCCACTGCTTCGTATCTTCAGATCTTTCAATTACAAAGTGACTATTGTCTCTTTCTGAAGACGTTTGCCAGTTCAATTTAACTTCACTCATACTTTCGTTAAAGGAACCATCAAAACTAGTCAGTTCAACTGATAGAGGTACGATAGAACAATCTGTAGTTGCGGTATTACCGGCAGCATCAGCAAGTGTAATTGTTTGGACCGTATTTGCATAATTTGTTACTAGAAGTACGTAAACTTCTCCTGCTACAACACCAGCTGCATTTGCTTGTTCCGTGGCAGAAATTGAATAACTACAATCAATCGGAACTCCATAGGAATTACAATTGGCCACTGCATTAGCATAACTTGGAAATGGCCCCCATAACTCAAAATCAATATCAGATCCAGCAGTTATGTCAATGGCTAAATTACCTCCAGACGCAATTTCTAAGTAATACCAGCTTGGATTTGGTGAAGTAAATAAACAATCGTAGTCATTACCTGGATTAACCGTAGATGCGGCTGTACCGTTGGATTGCGCAGTAAAGACTATAGGACTACCAGAGCAAATAGGATCTGGAACAGAACAACTTGTATTCGTTGGAGGAGCAGATGCTCCTTGTACACAAATATTAAAATCTCCTGTACCAGAACTATACCTCCAAATTCTTAAATAGTAAGTTACGCCTGGAGTTAAAGATCCATTTGAGATTGAAGAATATGTCCCAACTCCACCATCATCATCACAGGCAATCTGTGTTGGCGCAGTACATGGTCCGTTATAAAGACCTAATCCTGTATCCATATTACCAGCTGAGGTAGTGATTGTGACACTTCCAGAAGCGGGAGCGACAAAGGAATACCAAACATCTGGAGCTCCAGGAGATGCACAAGTAGGTGTGCCTCCGTTGGCTGCATTGTTTTGATAAGTTGCTGCTGTGGTAGTTCCTGCAGTGTTGACGCAGCCTGAATTCACAGGTAGGACAGGTGCTCCACAAGGCGTGTTCGATTGACCGTTTGTCATAAATGTACTTAATGAAAGGATAATTACAGTCAGACCTTTCAAAATATGTTTTTTAGTGTGTAGTTTCATAATTTTCAATGTCTGTGGTTGTTAATTTATCTCCAATTAGAATTAATGCATCGTTATTGATTAAACTATTTTGTTTTTCAGTCGATGCATTTTCAAAATCGGTTCGTGAAATTATTTTTACATTTGGATTTTGCCCTAGCCAATCTTTGATAATTTGGTTACCACCATCATTTTTCAATAAATTGGCAGTTGTTTTCTCATTGGATTTTGATTCAAAGCGGTTAATATCATTCATTGAAATTTCATCTGTATAAACAATGAAATCTTGTTTCAAAGCAATTAACTGTTCCTCAAAGGCAGGAGTGAAATCACGGCTTTCAATTAAAATTACGTTTTGATTTACTTTTTGCCAATCAGAAATTTGCTGATTTTGTGAAAACCCCAAAATCGGGAAAAAAGATAAGGGGAATACGAGTAGTATTTTGATATTCATAGTGGTATGTGGTTAATATTTAACTACAATATCCAACTTTTTTTATACTTTCTGGGTGTGGTATTATCGTATGGGTGACAACAATTAATATTTTGCCTCTCTCAATTAATATTGCAATTTATCATACCCAAACTTTTGCTCCTTCAGAACAATTTTTGCAAATATCGATTTCATTTCTTCCGGTTAAAATTGCTTTTCTGAAGTTAACGTATTGTTCGTCAGTCCAAATTTCTTTAAACGATCTTTTTTCAATCGAACCAAGTACGTGTTTTGCGTCTTTATCGAAACAGCAAGGTACAACTTTACCGTCCCAAGTAAAAACACTCGATGACCACATTCTCCAACAATGATTACCAGTTTTGTATTTAAGTTTGTATTTACCGTTTGGCTGTAATTTGTACCGGGAATATTTTTCACTTTCTGGCATCAACGGATTGCCGTTTTCATAATCATACAATTGCGCTGATTTTATTCTAACCTCATCAATTTTCATCTCTTTTCCAAGCTTAAAAACACCGGGAATTTCATGTTCATTGGGTTTTACAGCCAAAAATTGAAAAATAAGATGAGGTGTTGAGGACTTTAATCGTTTTTTTGCTTCAATCACATGTTTTGTTCCTTCAATCACTTTGCTAAGTGTGCCATGAACTCGATAATTTTCGTAGGTAGCTTGTGTCAAACCGTCAATAGATATAATTAAGCGATCCAAGCCAGATTCTACAATTTCTTCGGCTTTTTTTTGGTCAATGAAGTGAGCATTTGTCGAAGTTGAAGTGTATATTTTATTCCGTTTAGCCTCAATAATCAAGTCTAAAAATTGTGGATGCAAAAAAGGTTCTCCTTGAAAATAATAATTCATGTAAAAAACGGATTTCTTTAATTGCTCCATTATATTTTTGTGCAAATCCAGATTTAACTTACCTGTCGGTCGTGTGAATTGTTTTAATCCACTAGGACATTCTGGACAGCCTAAATTACATGCTGTAGTTGGTTCGATGCTTAATGAAAACGGAAGTCCTTTGTGCTTCGCCTTTTTAGTTAACTTGGAAATTATATAACTTGTTTTTAACCTAAAAAGATTCCATAACCTATATGCGGTTATGTGACTTAGTATATTGATATTGTCGCGGAATGTTGAAATAGCTTTCTAATTTTGTTTAGCTAAATTACACTATTCTTAACGAAGAAGTGAAATATGTCCAGTAATTAGATGTTCAGCGTTCGATGGTTCACAGGAAGTATAGCGTAATTTCCACATATATATACCATCTTGTGCTATTCTACCTATTTGATTGGTTCCATCCCAACCGGTGTTTACATCGTTAGATTCAAACATAATTTCCCCCCAACGATTATAGATTTGAAGATTCCAATCAACAATTGTTAAATAGACAATTGGTTTAAATACATTGTTGGCTTCATCTCCGTCCGGTGTAAAGGTATTTGGAGCAAACACTGTAAAAGGTTCAATAAAAAGAGTTTCAAAAGTAGTGTCTTGACATCCGTATTCACTCGTTACAATTAGAATTGGATTTAACGTTCCGTCTTCTAAATAGACATGAGTTGGATTTTGCTCATTGCTTGAAGTACCATCATCAAATAAGTAAATGTATTCATGTCCCAAGGATGATAAATTGGTAAATTGAATTTCTGAGTGACATATATCTGTGTATTGTGGAGTAACAGAAAATTTCGCTTCAGGAATAGGTCTCACGTTCACAATATCTGGTTCAAATAAGGACAAGGTGTCAATGCACCCAGCGACAGTCCAAATAGTTAACGTAATGGGGTAATTGCCGACATTCTCGAATAAATGACTTGGACTTGAAATACTTGAAGTTGTACCATCCCCAAAATCCCACAAATATGAAATTGGGGTTTCAGCAAAGCTTAAATCATTGAATTGAGCTAAGAAAGGAACACATTGTAAACCTGGTTCCAAAAGAAAATCTATTTCTGGACTTCGATAGATATAAATTTGCTTATATGCAACTTCTCTACAAATATTGAATTCACCTGTTAAGCTAACCAGAATAGATCCTGTTGTATCAAAACTTACGTTATTTTGTATAATGTTATTTGAATTTTGAATGGATCCGTATTGTCCGAAATCCCATGTATATGTTGATCCAACTGGTCCAAAGACATCCCCAATAAAATTGAAGCTATTGCCATCATGACAAAGTGAATCTTCAGATGTAAAAGCAACCTCCAATTTGTGATTGATAACGATCGTATTTTGAATTGTATCAGCACATTCTGGATTAGTTTGAGCAATTAATTGTACTGTGTAGGTTCCTGGGCTTGGGAAAGTAAAAGTCGGATTCACGTCATTACTGACATCGGTCGTTGTTCCTAAAACACCGAAATCCCATTGGTAAAAACTGCTGTTTTGCGAATCATTGGTAAAATCAATTTCTAATCCTTTGCACTCTACAGTATCTGGATAAATCATTCCTGCGATCGCATTTGGATAAATAAACACAGAATCGGTGAAACTTGCGTTACACAGAAAGAAGTTTGCTTCTACAGTTACTGGGTGAAATCCTGAAGAATTGAATTGGATGTTGTTTACAGTGCTGCCTGTAGCATTTTGAATGGACGCATTTGGGCCAAAACTCCAATCAATTGTGGTTCCAGGTGGTGCATCTGTGTCAGAAACAAAATTGAAGTTGTTTCCACCAAAACACAAAGAATCTTCGGAAATAAAAGTTATGTCAAAAGGAGGTCCGACTATTACCTCCATGAAAGCTGTGTCCGTGCATGGCACACCAGGATTCACAACTAAGGTTACTGTATATTGTCCAGGAGCGGGATAAGTGTATGACGGTGCAAAAGCGGAGCTAACGTCCGTAGTAATTCCAGGAACTCCAAAATCCCATGAATATGTCGGTGGGACTTGACTAGTTGACTGATTTTCAAATTGAACTCCTAATCCAGTGCAATAACCAGTAAAAGTTGCAAGTTGAGTTTGTAATGGCAAAACTGCATTAATTTGTAGATTACAATTGAAAACTTTAAACAAAAAGTCCCGAGTGGTTTGATTAATAACAACGCCATTTCTAATTTCTTGAACTTGAATACCAACAACATAAAGACCTGTTAAATTAGGCGAAGCTGTCAATAGGCCAGTTGCTGGATCAATGGAAATAGTTGCGCCAGGACCTAAAGGGTTAGCTGCATTATTCCCACCGGACCAAACAACATTATTGTAAGGTGGCGGTGGCGGTGGATTTGGTGCTGGATTCAAACCGCTTGCTCCAGCATAAGGAGTTACCAATGAATATACTAGCTGGTCACCGTCTGGATCTGTCGCGCTATGGTCAAAAACTAAATCTTCGTTATTACATAATAGTAAAGGTGGATAACCATTAAAGCGAGGGCTACTATTTATAAAATTATTGTTCGTGGTACCGGGAATCCTACACCAAAGTGTAAATCCAGTGTCACTAGGATCATTCAAATTGTTAATATTTGGTCCACGACAGCAGCGCTGATAGGCTAGGGTGTAACCTCCTGCAGTTGGTGGCAGATTCAAAGTTACCGTGTAAATGGAGTTTTCTGTACAAATATTGTTCGGAGGAGTTACACATGGATTGTTGAAAACAACAGGAACGTTACTGCTTCCTGGGAATGGAATTTGGACATTTTGAATTAACTGGTTGTTTGAATTAAACAAGCCTAAACTCAACGGGCTGTCAAATGATGCTCCAGTCGATAAACAATCACGGTATACAGAAATGTAAAAAGTGTAATTATTGTTTCCTAAGTAGTCATAATAAATTTCACCTCCCACAATATGAGAAGCACGGCTGCTGAATAAATTCAGCACAATGAATATCGATAATAGATAACGCATTAATCCTTAGACGTAAAGTTAACGTAATTGTTGTCTAAAACGTTGAAATGTTTTTTGAATTGATTAAACGGTGCGATTTCAATTATGAACTGTAATTTATATAGTTTGTTTAAAGTTAAAATCAAGGGTCAATTGAATCTTATTCGATGATATCTCGCGCTGTATACTAGGACCCATTTCGAAAATAGGTGGTGCTAGATTCAACTGGTTTGCCTTTTTGTTGTAATAAACTTCCCTTGTTGGATATGCTGGGTAAACAATATTATAAATACCACCAAGTTTGTCTTTTTTTATCAAAAGTTGAATTATAGAAATAATGTCATTTTTACCCGCAAAATTTATTTTCCCTAATGGATTTTTAACTCCTGATTTTCCAGATAAATGATGAATAGGATGTCTATCTTCTCCAAATAATCCTCCTAAACGTAAAATAGTTAATCGTTTTTTAAGATACGCTCCTAATGCTTTTTCCGCTTGGTAAAGTGATGAGTTCTGTTCATCAATTTTGAAAACATATTCTTCAGTATATAGTCCACTTATTTGAGGGTAAATTCCTGTGGACCCTAAAAATAAGAATCGTGTAGTAGTCTTAAACTGTTGAACTAAATGCAAAAGAGATGCCGCATAATCCATGGGTTTGGATTTATTAAATGGTGGGATTGAAATAACAACCATTTCAGAAAAATCAACTAATTCGGTTGAAATTTGCGAATTAAGATGAAATAGTGCAGTTTTTATCCCCTTGTTCTCCAGGGATTTTAATCGCTCAATTGATGTTGTTGTGCCACAAACGAAGCTCCCATTTTCCAACAGAGTTTCAGCTAAGCTTGTTCCGAGCCACCCACAACCGATAATCGTCCAATTCATTTGTTAAAATCTAAAAGGTTAAAGGTACGAATGATTATTTTCTGTCTCTTATACACATCTCCGAGCCCACGAGACAGGCAGAAATCTCGT
>CAJXRM010000006.1 GCA_913059205.1 uncultured Flavobacteriales bacterium | reverse complement strand
CTACACAGAGTAGATCGTCGGCAGCGTCAGATGTGTATAAGAGACAGGTATAAGAATGGAGGAATTCATGTTGCTGATATGGCAATCACTTATTCACCAAAAATCTCCCTTTCGAATACCGTTTCCTTGGAACCGTCTTTCCGTTTTAAAATGGGAAATAAAAGTTTAAATCATTCTAAAATGGATGGAGCGAATCAATTGGAACTTGAAAGAGGAGTAGTTGAAGATTATTATGCTGATGGTTCTACTCCAATTGGACAGAATTTATGGTATAAAGATTTTGGTGCTGGCGTAATGGTTAACACGGAATGGTTTTTTGCAGGAGTGCAAATAGACAATGTGTTTAGACATAAAGACAACATGTATTCAAACACAACTGAATCTCCTCGTAGATCAGATTACAATATTATTGCTAGTGCAGGAACAGATTGGGTATCAAGAAATAAAAAGATGAGTTTGTCGCCATACGTTGTTTATCAGAACCAAGGTCAACTATCAGAACTTTGGGTGGGTGCCAACGCACGATTAAAGTGGTTTCTAATTGGAGCGTCGTACTCTTCAACACGAAACCCATCGGCGACTGTAGGTGTGAGATTTAAAAACTTTTCAATGTATTACAACGCAGATTATTCGAAAAGTGTAATGACAGGAGAAAGAAGCTTGTCGCATCAAGTGACATTGAAAATTGTAGGGAAACAAAGTCGATTTGGCAGAGGAAGATAAAAGAGGAGGATTATGAAAGCAAAACAATTTTATTTATTGATAGTATTTGGTTGGATGTCGTTTAACGCCTCTGCACAAGATCCGCAGTTCACACAGTTCTACGCAAATCCATTGTACTTGAATCCAGCTTTCGCGGGTTCACATGGTTGTCCACGCTTTGCTGCTAACTACAGAAACGAATGGCCAAGTTTAACTGGGAACTATGTAACCTATAGTGTTTCATACGACCAATATTTCAAAACAATTTCTGGTGGAATTGGCGTTATCGCTACGCACGACCAGCAAGGACAAGGAACAATTTTCACGTCAAGTTTAGGATTGATTTATTCGTATCACCTTAAAGTGAACCGTAAATTCTCTATGTTGTTTGGTGCAAAAGCAGCAATGACAAACAAGTATTTGAATTGGGACAAATTGACTTTTGGAGATATGATTGATCCAAGAAGAGGATTTATTTATAACACTGGCGACGTTCCTAGAGGAGGAAGTCGTTATTTCTTTGATGCTTCTGCAGGATTGGTTGGTTACAGCAAACACTTCTTTTTTGGAGTTGCTGCAAACCACTTGAACATGCCAAACGAATCAATGATTGTTGGTGAATCAAAATTACCAATGCGTTTTACAGGACACATGGGAGCAGAGATTAAATTAGGATCAAAATCTAAATACGACAATTCAGCATCGATTATGCCTAACGTTATTTACCAATACCAAAATGGTTTCCAAGAGATCAGTATCGGTACATATGTAAAGTATGGTGTATTTAATGTTGGTGCATGGTATAGAAATAGAGATGCATTTATTTTATCATTTGGTGTAAACACAGGGAAATTTAAAATAGGATACAGTTATGATGTAACAGTATCGAAATTAAACAACGGAGTTTCGGGTGGTTCACACGAAGTTTCATTGGGCCTAAATCTTAATTGCAAGGACAAACCGAGTACGTTTAAAACAATCTCGTGTCCATCATTTTAAACACGATTCATAATCTTTTCTGGTTTTAGATATGAATAAGTTTAATATGCAAAGGTCTACTCAACAGAGTAGACCTTTTTGCCTTTTATAAAGGTTGTGTGCGCAAAATTCGGCGTGTAAACTCCAGTGCTTTCTACGGGTCGGTCAAAAATCACCAAAGTCGCATCTTTTCCCTTTTCCAAAGTGCCAAGTTGGTTTTCTTGGAACGAAGCAAATGCAGCCCAGATTGTCATTCCTTTGATGCAATCTTCGATAGTGATTTGCTCTTTCGGTAAAAATCCCAAAGCAGGAAAGTTATCGGCATTTTTTCGTTGAACAGCGGCGTGAATGGTTAGGAAAGGGTCAGTCGATTCAACTGGAAAATCTGTTCCAATCGCTATCATTCCAAATTGATCTAATAAAGATTTATACGCATACGCACCAATCATTCTCTTTTCTCCAATGCGAGATACTGCCCAACGTTGATCGGAAACGGCGTGCGTTGGTTGAACACTTGGGAAAACACCGGCTTTCGCGAATAAATTAAAATCCAACGGATCTACAATTTGCGCATGTTCAATTCTCCAGCGGTGATCTGGATTTTTATTAAATACCTTCTGGTACAACTCCAATAGAATACGATTTGTGGAGTCTCCGATAGCATGAGTATTCATTTGATATCCTATACTATGACACAAATCGGCTATTTCCGACATGCGCTTGAAAGAGGTTGTTAAATATCCATGATGTCCCGAATGATCGCTGTACGCTTCTTTGAGAAACGCCCCACGAGAGCCAAGTGCTCCATCACCATATACTTTGATACTTCGGATCAGTAAATTTTTATTTGTGTAAACACCATTCTTTTTTGCAAATGCAATGTTCTCCTCTGTAGGCAACAACATTGCATAGATGTTTAAATGCAGTTCATTTTTGGCAATTAATTTTTCCAACAATTTTAATTCACTATTCTCTAAACCAGCTTCGTGAACACCTGTAATTCCATAACCGTACAATTCCGATTGAATTTCTAGAATCTTTTCACTCATTTTATTTTCTGGGAAATCAGGAATTAGTTCTAAAATTGGATTCATTGCATTGTCAACCATAATTCCAGTGAATTCATCAGTTTCATTCATGATGAAATATCCACCTTGATTTAATTCTGCATCTGCTTTTACTTTTTCAACAACCTTCGATTTTTGAATGAGGTAATCGTTTGCCAATAAAGCATGGCCGTCAATTCGAAACAAACAAACAGGAATGTTAGGAAAGAGTTCACTTAAACGTTTGTTGTCCGGCATTTTTTGGTCCTTCCAAAGCGATTGATCCCATCCTCGTCCAACAATAAATTTGCTGTTATTTTTTGATTGGTATTTCTCTATCAAAACCAACATTTCATCGTAAGAACGGCATCCAACTAAATTCACACTCAACGATTGCTTCGCGTATGACATAATGTGTCCGTGGGCATCTGTAAATCCTGGATACACGTCTCTTTTCTGAGCATCAATATACTCATCAGCGCTATACCGATTCAAAATTTGACGCTCAGGCCCGACTTCAACTATTTCGCCATCTTTAAACGCAATTGCTTCAAAAATTGAATTTTTGTCATCCATCACGTGAACTTTAGCATTGTGTATCACAACATCTACAGATTTTCCTTTCATACAAGAAGTAAAGGAGATAACTGCGAGTAGAATTGGAATGATTTTTTGCATGATGAATTCGTTTTGATTTGTGAACAAAGTTAATTATTCCTTCAATTCTCATTAAAAAGCGCAGAAAGAATGAAGTATAACTGCCCAAAAGCGTTAATTTTGCAGGAAATATTTATATCACATGGAGACACCGAAGACATACGAGCCTCAAATTGCAGAAGAAAAATGGTACCAACATTGGATGGAGAAAGGATATTTCCACTCTGTTCCTGACGAAAGAGAAGCGTATACGGTCGTTATTCCACCTCCAAACGTAACTGGAGTTCTACACATGGGACACATGTTGAACAATACAATTCAAGACGTTTTGGTTCGTCGTGCACGAATGTTAGGGAAAAATGCGTGTTGGGTTCCAGGAACAGATCACGCATCTATCGCGACAGAAGCAAAAGTGGTTCAGAAATTAAGGGCGGAAGGAATTAAAAAGTCGGATTTAACACGTGACGAATTTTTAGCACATGCTTTTGAATGGAAAGACAAACACGGTGGAATTATTTTAGAACAATTAAAGAAGTTAGGAGCATCTTGTGATTGGGATAGAACCAGTTTTACGATGGATCCTGAGTATTCAGAATCGGTTATCAATATTTTTATTGATTTATACAACAAAGGAAAAATATACCGTGGAGTGCGAATGGTGAACTGGGATCCAGAGGCATTGACTGCGCTTTCGGATGAAGAAGTATTGCACAAAGAAGTAAATTCTAAACTATTTTACGTTCGCTATAAAATTGCTGGAACAGATGATAAATGGTTGACAATTGCGACAACTCGTCCAGAGACAATTTTGGGAGATTCAGCAATTTGTGTGAATCCAAACGATATTCGTTACGCTAATTTGAAGGATAAGAAAGCGATTGTTCCAATAGTAGGACGTGAAATTCCTATCATTTTTGACGATTACGTGGATATGGAATTTGGAACAGGTTGTTTGAAAATTACTCCTGCTCACGATGTAAACGATTATGAATTGGGAAAGAAATACGATCTTGAAACAATCGATATTTTGAACGATAACGGAACCTTGAATGCAAACGGAATGCATTACGAGGGAATGGATCGATTTGAGGCGCGTAAGGCAATTGAGAAAGAATTACACGACAAAGGATATTTGATTAAAACGGAAGACCACATCAATAAAGTGGGATACTCTGAACGAACAAATTCGGTGATTGAACCAAAATTGTCTTTGCAATGGTTCGTTGATATGAAAGAATTGGCGACTCCAGCTTTGGAGAACGTTATGAATGGTAATATTCAATTTCACCCCGATAAATTCAAAAACACTTACCGTCACTGGATGGAGAATGTGAAGGATTGGTGTATTTCTCGCCAATTGTGGTGGGGACATCAAATTCCAGCTTGGTTTTATGGTGAAGGAGAAGAAGACTTCGTTGTTGCGAAAACAATTGAAGAAGCAATTCCAGCTGCTACGGCAAAAGCGGGGAGAGCTATTTCTGCGGCTGAATTAAAACAAGATGAAGACGTGTTGGATACATGGTTCTCGAGTTGGGTTTGGCCAATTTCTGTTTTTAACGGATTGACACAACCAAACAACGAAGAGATTAAGTATTACTATCCAACAAATGATTTAGTAACGGCTCCGGAAATTATGTTTTTCTGGGTAGCGAGAATGATTATTGCTGGATATGAGTACATGGGAGATATTCCATTTAAGAATGTTTACTATACGGGGATTGTACGAGATAAATTAGGACGTAAAATGTCTAAATCATTGGGTAATTCTCCAGATCCAATCGAATTGATTAACAAATACGGAGCAGACGGAGTGCGTGTTGGAATTTTGATTTCATCACCAGCAGGAAATGATTTGCCTTTTGATAGTTCACAGTGTGAGCAAGGAAGAAATTTTACCAACAAAATCTGGAATGCCTTCCGTTTGGTTGACTCTTGGACTGTAAATAACGATTTGGTACAACCTGCTTCGTCTAAGATGGCAATCGATTGGTTCGGAGCGAAGCTGAATAAGGAACTTCAAAACATCAACGAACTGTTTGATAAATTCAAGATTTCAGAAGCATTAATGGCGACATACAAATTGGTATGGGATGATTTCTGTTCGTGGTATTTGGAAATGATTAAACCGGGTTACCAGCATCCAATTGATAAAAAGACTTTGGAAACGACCTTGGATTTCTTTGAGAAATTACTGAAACTGTTGCAGCCTTTTACGCCATTCGTTGCCGAAGAATTGTGGCACTTGATTCGCGAAAGACAAGCGGGTGATGACGTTATAGTTGCAGAATGGCCGGTAATTCAAACTTCGAATGAAGTTATACTTTCAGATTTTTCAATTGCTGAAGAAGTAATTACGAACATTCGTAACATTAGAAAGAAAAACAACATTGCAACGAAAATTAAAATGGAGTTGTTCGTTCGTAAGAACAAAGAAGTCAACACAGATTTTGATTGCGTGATAGTGAAGATGGGTAATCTTTCTCAACTTGAGTATACAACGGATAAAATTGAAAACTCAAATTCTTTCATTGTGAATGGAAACGAATTCTTTGTGCCATTTGGAGATTCAATCGATTTGGAAGCAGAGAAAGAGAAGATGGAAGAAGAGTTGAACTACACGAAAGGATTCTTAAAAAGCGTTCAAGGCAAATTGAAAAACGAAAAATTTGTAACCGGTGCACCAGAACAAGTTGTTGCTATTGAAAAGCAAAAAGAAGCAGATGCATTAGCGAAGATTGCTATTTTGGAAGAGAAGTTAGGGTCAATGGCGTAATCTCAACACGCTCGATTACCAATTTAGAAAATATATGTATAAAAAAAGCACGGATTTGATTCGTGCTTTTTTTGATTCCCTAAGAGTTTAAATGATGTTTACTTGGTTGCCGAGCTTGTCGAGGCAACAATGCCTGCAATCGTATTTCGAGTAACAGCATGATATCCGCTTTTAGCTTTCTCGAATGTTGCTTTTGCAAATGCTTGGTCAGCTGGATTCTTAGAATTCATTAAAGCTTCGTAAATCCCTTCGATGTACCATCTTCGTCCAATTTTGATGAGGTATTTTTCCATTTCTGGTTTCGCTGCATCGTATCCGTTTCTAACAGCTAATTTGTACCAATCAGATTTAATACCAGGATTTGAATTTGCGCTAAATTCAAATTGATCATCCAACTTTTTCATCGTTTCAGGAGTGACTTTATCATTCAAGCCTCTCACGAATGTTTGCCATTCTTGCGTAATAAAATCGGCACGTGTTAATTTTTTCAGCTTACCGACAAAAACATCTTCACCAGAATTGATACGTTCGGCCAATTTTGTCATGTCATCCAGTTTTTTGGATTCTATACGAACATGGTTATCTGGAAGGCCAGGTTGATATATCCATTCCTCAACATCAAAATCAATTTTGTTTGGCGTCAATAAATTATTTTTCAAATCTGCAACAAATACTTCAGTTGTGATCGATTGGAATGCATGCTCTTTGAAATAACGATTTAAAAATTGATCAAGTTTTTTCCTTCCAACAGCTTTTTCAATCGTTCTCAAGAAAAACGCTCCTTTAACATAAGCAATGTCCGTCATTCCGTCATCGGGATTTCTGTGCTCCAATTGCAATTTCAATTCTGTGTCCTCTGGATGATCGCTATTTTCAATATCGTTTAACGCAGCTAATAAATCTTGGTACTCAATCAGCGCTAGGATGTTCGCGTTTTCTTTTCCTTCGATTTTCTCCATGATGCGGTTTTCAAAGTAAACCGTAAAGCCTTCATTCAACCAGAAGTCATTCCAAGTTGCATTTGTTACAAGGTTTCCTGACCAAGAATGTGCTAACTCATGCGCAACAACAGAAACTAAACTCTTATCTCCAGCCAATAAAGTCGGATTGGCAAATGTCAAACGTGGATTTTCCATTCCACCAAAAGGAAATGAATACGGAAGCATTACGATATCGTATTTGCCCCATTGGTACTTTCCGTAAATTTTTTCCGCAGTAGTAATCATTTTGGGTAAATCTGAAAACTCGTAAGCACAATCTCCCGCTAATTCAGGTTCTGAATAAACACCACAAATTGATCCTAATTTTGTGTAAGTCAAATTCCCAACCGCCAACGCAATTAAATAGGAAGGAATCTTTTGTTCCATCGTGAAGGAATATTTTCCCGATAAGTTTTTTTCTGTTGGATTTGAAGCGCTCATCACTGCCATCAATCCTTTTGGAACAGTAACATCAGCGGAATACGTGATTCGATTCATTGGAGTATCTTGGAGAGGAATCCATGTTCGCGTTAATATAGCTTGACCTTGCGTGTATAAAAATGGATGTGCTTTTCCAGAAGTTTGTTCAGGACTCAACCAATCCAATGCTTCAGAATTCTCTGTTGTTTGGTAATAAATATTAATGTATTTAGTGTCTGGTTGAATTTTGACGGATAAAGAAGATCCAAGTAATTCGTCATGTTTTCCAATAACATAATCCGTAGCAACTTCATTCCCTTTTCCAATAGTTACCTTTACAATTTTCAATTCTTTGATGTCAAAAATTGCGTTTTCCGCATTGTGAGAATTCATTTCATGTCTTGCTACACCATAAATCGTTTGGTTTTCAAAATTCACATCTAATTCTAAATGTAAATGTTTGGTGCTTATCTCGTGGTGATTGGAATACGAGTGACTATCGACAGTTATTGCTTCAGATTTATCTTGATCCTTTTCCGTATTTGTGTCATTTTGAACGCACGAACTAACCGCAAAAGCAAGTAGAAATAAAAGAGAGATGTTGAATTTCATAGATTCTTAATGTTCTTCATACAAATGTATAAAACGAGCCGAAATAGTTGTTATTCCGACCCGTTTTTCTTTTTTTGGTTAGATTCTGTAAGCTCCCGAAACGTTCATTATTAATCTTTCAGGTGTTTGAACTCTTGTGAATATACTTACTAAGCTTCCTTTTGGAGCTGCTCTCAAGAAGTTCTTTAAACTAGCAATACTGTTTCCTGTGCCTTTTTGTGGCGCTGCTCCCGAAATCTGAACCTCCCAACTTAAAATGTCAAATTTTACATTCAAGGGAATTTCTGGACCATATTTAGCAATCAGTGAAGTGTTGTGAATGCTAACAGGTTCTCCTGGGGCAGAGCCTCCCCAATATAATGTAGGTTTAGGCAAATTGCTGACTTTGTAATTAACACGTTTTAATTGAACGATTTTACCATCTTTTGTTTTTCCAGAAACAATTAATGTTGCTTCTCTACCATTTCCTGTTGGTCGTACGATGTACATTCCATTTGATTTGGTTATTGAAACACCACTTCCCGTCAAAACGGTTTCAGGAAATCCAGACGCTGTGGGGTCAACAATGTTATTGTACGTTCGGTATAGTAAATTATAACCCGGAATTTCAATAGAGCCGGATGGTTTCATTACATGAACTGTTTTATTCCATTCCATTGTTTTTTTTATGCCTGACTTATTGCGAATGGAAATTGTTCCGTTTAAATCCATGGTTGAACCTTGCGCTTGAAGCTTTAAATAACCTTTTCCGTCGTGAACATCAGAAATCGTCGCTCCGTTATAAATTACTTCCGGTTGCTTATCAGAATCAAATGCAGCCATCAAGACTTCAACAGTAAATTCTTCATTTGCATTCACAACTTCAGGTCCATACGCTAATGGAATAATTTTATTGAAGGAGTATTCCCCAACTCCCATTCTGTTTCTGATAAGCGTAATGGCTTTTGCGCGGGCTGATAATATATCTTTTTGCAGTGAAGACAATGATGCAATTGCAGCCACGGATGGCGCATGATCAAACGTTTTTCCTATCCAATGAACATCCGTGATATCATGAACAGTAGAATATTCATTTTTAGATAAAGAACTGAATATATCCAGTAGAACTGTTTCGTCATCGTTATGCACATTGGAAGCCTTTAGCGCTCTTTTCAATTGGTCATTTAAGTCTTTTTGATCTGAAAATTTGGTGATGTTTGGGGCTTTGAAATAATACGCTTTATCCACAAACGCTTTTCCATTTTTGTCGATTCTTAGCTGAGACGACGCAACCTTTTCAGTCAATTCCTTTCTGAAACCGAGATAAGAATTCCACAATTCAATTCCTTTTCCAACAGGTTTTTTGATGTCTTCTCCAATGAACAAATGCATAGCTTCATCATATTTGTCCTTTCCTTGAACATTGTCGAGATTCATTCGCACTGGTTTTATTTGCGCTGATTTAGAGTTAAATTTTTCCATTAGAATCGACGTTTTTTGTCCCACAGTTGAAACGTCTTCTCCACAATCTGTCAACAATTGAATTTTTAGTTGATCAATTAAGTGGATGCGTTTTGCTGTCATTTCGTCAATATCTTTAATTGTTTCCAAATAAAGTTTTGCCTTTAATGCACGTTGTGGATTTGAATTGTCGATACTCGTTTCTACAATTTCCGATCGTTTTTCATTTCCACGGAACAGTTCGGTTAGATTTGCCTCTTGCATATTTTCTTCAATAGCAACAAACGCATCTAAAATAGACTTGGAGACATTTAATGCCAACAAAGCCGTTAAAACGAGGTACATCATACCAATCATTTTTTGTCTGGGTGTTTCTTTTCCTCCTGCCATAATTTTAAAGATTTAGTTATGTACAGGTAATACTCGATTTAACAGAAGTAACACGTATTATTTTTTTAACGCATTTTTCTTGATTCAAAAGTGACGAGTGGTGCGTTAAGTTTGTTAATTTTTGTTACATTCACGAACTCGAAAAAACTATGCTATATGAGTCAAAATTCAAGTTTAGTACCTGAAAAGACATTATTTGGACATCCAGTTGGGCTTTACGTCCTGTTTTTCACTGAGATGTGGGAAAGATTCTCTTTTTATGGGATGAAAGCTCTGTTGATATTTTATCTAGTAAAGTATCATTTATTTACAGATGACGACGGAAGTATTTTGGTTGGAAGTTACGCTGCCTTGGTGTATGCTTTACCTGTTTTAGGTGGTTATTTGGCCGATAAATATTTGGGATTTAGAAAAGCCGTAACATTTGGAGCGATTTTACTGGTTCTTGGACATATAGGAATGGCATATGAAGGGAATGCGGCTACAATGATGGCTGATGGTTCAATTGTTCGTGATAATCAAGCATTACAAGTATTCTATTTTTCGTTGGCGTTGATAATTTTAGGAGTTGGCTTTTTGAAAGCAAACATTTCTTCCATAGTTGGTGAATTGTACAAAAAAGGAGATACGCGAAGGGATTCGGGATTCACTATTTTTTATATGGGTATCAATATAGGTTCCTGGATTGCAACAATTCTGTGTGGTTATCTTGGAGAATCAGTTGGTTGGAGTTATGGTTTTGGAGCAGCTGGTATAGGAATGATTTTAGGTCTGATCACTTTCACTTGGGGAAAGAAGTACTTTATGGGGAAAGGAGAACCAAAGAATCCTGCAGCATTGTCTAAGAAAATATTCCTTGGATTATCTACAGAAATCATTATTTATATTTTATCGATTCTATCATTAGTTGTTATTTGGCAAATGGTGCAGCGTCACAGCGTTGTTGAAATTTTATTAATGTCAACAGGTGCAATTTCTCTAATTTACATCATCTGGTATGCTGCAATGAAGTCAACTCGTATTGAAAGAAATCGATTAATAGCCTTGACAATATTGATCGTCTTTTCAGTGTTCTTTTGGGCCTTATTTGAGCAAGCATATACATCAATGAATTTATTTGCAGATAGAGCAATGGATAGAAATGTTGGTGGGTCAAATGTTCCAGCGGCTTGGTTCTTAAGCTTAAATGCTATGTTTATTGTAATGTTCGCACCAATATTTGCGTGGTTCTGGGTTAAGTTAGGTAAGAAGAATTTGAATCCAAATGCGGCAGTTAAATTTGGATTAGCACTTTTATTCGTAGGTTTTGGTTTTGGAGCATTGGCATACGGGATTAATTCCTCAGCAGCTGGTTTAGTTCCAATGGTTTGGTTAATTATTGCTTATTTACTTCATACTTGGGGTGAACTTTGCTTATCGCCAGTTGGATTGTCTTATGTAACTAAATTATCTCCAGGGAAAATTGTTGGGTTTATGATGGGAGTTTGGTTTCTAGCTACTGCGGGAGCAGAATATATTGCATCGTTATTGGCGAATATTGCAAGTTTACCTCCTTCAGCGGGCGAATTAGATATTGAAGCTGCAAAAGGCGCATATGCGGGGTTATTTGAAAGCTTATTCTCTATTGGATTGGTTGTCGGTGTATTATTGCTAGTCGCTTCTCCTCTTATAAAGAAAATGATGCATGGTATCGATGAGGAAGGAGAAGATGAAATAGTGAATGATGATGAAACCATTTTAGTAGATTAATTAGTATAATTGCAAACAAGATTAAAAAAATAAACATGTCAAACGAGAAATCAGATATATTTAAGTCAACAGTATTAGGTCATCCATCAGGATTATTTGTTCTTTTCTTTACAGAAATGTGGGAACGATTTTCGTATTATGGAATGCGTGCGTTGTTGGTGTTGTTCCTTGTAAGTGCAATGGGTCTTGGAGGCTGGGACTGGTCTCCTGAAAATGCATTGGCTTTATATGGGACATATACGGCAATGGTTTATTTAACTCCAATTCTCGGTGGGTATATTGCCGATAGATTTATGGGGTATAGACGGGCAGTTATTCTTGGAGCCCTAATTATGACTATAGGTCACGGAGCAATGGCAATAGAATCGAATCCGATATTCTTATACATCGGGATTGCTTTGTTGATCATTGGAAATGGATTCTTTAAGCCAAACATGACTTCGATTATCTCATTAATGTATAAAGATACTCCTGAGAAAAAAGATGGAGCCTATACTATTTTTTACATGGGTGTGAATGCAGGAGCGTTTTTAGGTATCATGCTTTGTGGTTATTTAGGAGAAACACTTGGATGGAGTTATGGTTTTGGATTAGCAGGAATTTTCATGTTTTTTGGAATGTTACAATTCTATTTTGCACAAAAAATATTTGGTGATATAGGATTGAAACCTGAAAAAACGGAAGACAATACTCCGAAATTGGAGTTTGAAGGTGATCGTCTAAATCCTTTTACGATGTTGGATAAAGTGATGATTTTTATTTCTGCAACAATTGGATTAGTATGGATAATTAATGACCCACTTAGTAAAATTGGAGGAACAAATATTTTATTGTTTGGTGAAACAGATATTTCAAATTACTTTATTTTAACTGGTGTTGTCGTGTTTTTAACACTTTTGGTTTCTCGTATTATGAGATACCCAATAGTTACTAAGCATAGAATGATCGCGATTGTACTGTTTGCTATTTTTACAGTCATTTTCTGGGCATCTTTTGAACAAGCTGGTGGTTCAATGACCTTATTTGCTAAAGATTATACGACGCGTATATTGACCGGTTCTGGAGCAACATTTTTCAATATAGCAGATATAATAATTACTGTTGTGCCTATTGCAATTATTTCCTGGGTGCTTTTCAAACTGTTTAAGCAAACGTTCAATAAATATCCATTATCGAATATTTTCCTTGGATTTTCATTCGTGTTGATTTGGATTATCGTTATATGGAAAATTGATAGAAACTTAAAATCAAGCGCATATGTTGTTGCATATAATCAGGTAGAGAGAACCTCTATTGGTGAGGATGGAAAAGAAGTTAAAACATTGGCTTTCGTAACGAACTCAACTGAACTGACTGCTGATGATGTTCTCATACCAGGTGAGGTGACAATTCGTGAACCAAAGAAGTTTAAAGAGGCGTCTTCTATTTTGCTTGTCGATGTTGATAAAGGTGGAGATTTGAGATACTTAGATAAATCTAAAACAGCAAAAGTTGGTAAAGATTTACAAATTAAAGGATCGATTGTCAGAGAAAAAGGAAAGGAAGTTGAAATTCCGGCATCATGGTTTGGTATTTTGAACTCATTATTTATTATCATGTTTGCCCCTTTGTTTTCTAAATGGTGGGAAAGTAAATACAATCCAAGTGGTGCAAGTAAATATGGTATTGGATTAATTCTTTTAGGAATAGGATTCGCTGCGTTGGCATTCGGGGCAATGGGAATTCAAAAAGGTGGAGAAGCAGTTCAAGTAAGTATGATATGGTTAGTCGTAGCATATTTATTCCATACACTAGGCGAATTATGTCTGTCACCTGTAGCTCTATCGTATATAAGTAAACTGGTTCCTGGAAGAATGATTGCTCTAATGTTCGGTATTTGGTATGTTGCAGTTGCCATTGGGAATAAAACGGCAGGTAAAATGGGTGGAATGATTGAGAAAATTCAAGAAGAACATTCATTGACTTTCTTCTTCATGATTTTTACTTTAGTGCCAGTTGGATTAGGATTACTTGCAATCGCATTGAATCCTTTGTTTAAAAAACTAATGCACGGAGTAAGATAATTCTCCACAATAAACATATTAGAACAGTCCTCCCCAAAAAGAGGGCTGTTTTTATTTAATACTAGTGACATGAAAAACATTATCAGTTTATTTTTTATCCTTTTTAGCTTTAGTTTCGGCTTTGCACAATCTATTAAAATGGAATTTGTGGACAGTTCCAATGTCGATAAAATGGAGGCTGGGACATTTACTTATTTTAACGCAAGCGTTCAAAAGGAATTAATAATTGAAGGGAAAACAACAGTTTTTGTAGATTTTGCGCTGCTGGACATTCCTTCCGATTTTGACTCAATCGTTGCGCATATTAATACAGACAAATTGGTCATGACTAGTTTATCTCCGTTCATTCTACGTAATGTGAATGAAACAGTGAGTTTTGACGTAATGAGTTATAAGAATGGAGAGGCTCAAGTTTTTAAAACAAGCAAAAAAGACAAAATCGGATTTAAAATTGTTCACCGTGAACGACCGGTTATCGTTCGTGACGAAATCGTATTTGGATTGCTTGCGCTAGTACTTGCTTTTATCTTTTTCACGGCTCACAAAAAATCAAACTTCTGGAGTAAATTCTATATGATTATTCCAGCCTTGTTGCTCTGCTATGTTGTGCCAGCGATTTTAGTGTTAACAGGTTTGATATCGGCAGAATATTCAAATTTATATGTAGTTGCTAGAGATTATTTACTACCAGCCGCATTGATTTTAATGACTTTAGGAATCGATTTTAAAGCAATTATGAATCTAGGTTCTAAAGCATTGATCATGTTCCTTACAGGTACTGTTGGTGTTATCATTGGCGGTCCAATTGCAATTCTAATTTATTCTTGGATTGATCCGACTGTTGTTGGCGGAGAAGGGGCGGAAGCAGCTTGGAGAGGTATGGCGACAATTGCTGGAAGCTGGATCGGTGGTGGTGCAAATCAAAACGCCATGTATGAAACATATGCATATGCACCACAATTGTATGGAAAAATGATTGTTGTCGATATTGTTGTAGCGAATATGTGGATGGCATTTTTGTTGTGGGCAGCAGCTCGTGCTGATAAATTCGACCGTTGGTTGAAAGCGGATAGTTCTGCTATTGAAGATTTAAAAAATAGAGTAGTAGATTACGAAAAATCAATCGCTAAACAACCAACGTTAACAGATTACCTAATGATTGTAGGAATTGCGTTTGGTGTTGTTGGGATTGCCCATTTTGGAGGTGAAATTATCTCTGGTATATTCACGGAACATTATCCAGATTCGCCATTTGCGTCATCATTTTTGTGGTTGGTCGTTATCGCAACAACTGGTGGATTACTTCTTTCAACTACCAAGTTGAGAAAATATGAAGGTGCTGGAGCTTCTAAAATAGGTAGTGTGTTTATTTATATTCTTGTTGCAACAATTGGAATGAAAATGGAATTGGCAGAAGCTGTAAAAGAACCTCAATTGATTGTAGTTGGAATGATTTGGATGGTTATTCACGCAGGATTTATGTTCTTGGTTGCGAAGATCATCAAAGCGCCTCTTTTCTTTTTGGCAGTTGGATCCAAAGCAAATATCGGAGGAGCGGCTTCAGCCCCAATTGTAGCTGCAGCTTTTCATCCTTCCTTAGCAAGCGTTGGCGCAATTTTAGCCGTTCTGGGATATGCACTTGGAACATATGGCGCTATTGTTTGCGCAGAGCTCATGCGATTGGTCTCTCCGTAATTTGAGAAAAATTATACGTTTTGTTGAATTTAAATGGACTCTCCATTTATATCAGTCGTTAAAACGTCACTCATATAGTCGAAAAATGGCCGCATAGCCTTAAACGTTTCGTCAACTTTTTCTGCAAAATTGTGCGCTAAAACTTCTTCGTCTGAGAAGTTTTTTGTGAAAATAAATTGTTTGAATCGGAGCAAATCAATTGCCTTATGATCTTTATCAAATCCTTTTGGAGCGGATTTCAATTGTTCTCCCTGCAATGTATTGAACGTTTTTACAAACGTGTTATCCATCAATATTTCTCTTAATTCTTGATCGTCAAAAGCTATTTCTTCACGAATGCGTTGTAAATCTTCCTTATTCGGGGCCCAAAATCCACCTGCAATAAACGTATTGTTATTCGGTGCAATTTGAAAATAATACCCACCTCTTCTTTCTTTTGACGCACGTTTATAACCTCCGGCCCAATGTGTTTTATAAGGTGATTTGTCTTTTGAAAAGCGAACGTCTCTGTATATACGAAATAGACTTTTCTTACCGTTTAAGGTTTCTATTACATCGTGTCGATTCAGTTTAGTTAATACCTCATCGGCAAACGAAATGATATTTTCGTGAGAAGAAAGATACAATTCCTTATTCTCAGTAAACCAATCTCTATTGTTGTTCTTTTCTAATTGTATAAGAAAGTTAAAATCGCTTTTTGAAATTGGCATAGTTTATTTTTTGAGTAAGATAAAGCTATGATTTACTTCATCAAAATGATTATAAATTAAAATATGTTGAATGGGTTTGTTCTCAATTTTGCGTTTTTCGATGGATGACATAAAAGATCGTTCACCATTCAAAATATGGGCAGATAACCAAACAGCAAAAGATGTACATGTTCTGTATTCTCCAACCAAATGTTTGAACGTTAAAACATTTGTATCAGGAAACAGTTGTTCAGAAACATGCTCGTACCAAACGTTATGATCGATATCGCCATTCATTCCCAACATCAACGTGTCAATCTCATTGTGTTGAATGTTGTTTCGTTCTAAAATCGATTTAACGCACAATTCAATATCTTCTTCTTTTGGAAAGGTCAATTGCTCTACATCTTCAATTTTAGCGTAGTATTGGCTCGCTTCAGATTCGACAATAAACATGTTTGACCCTTCTCCACAAACAGATCCTTTGGTGAGTGAGTCGATTAAATCAAAATTACCAACTGCAACTTCTTTATAATGATCAGCTAAAAAATCGATGTTGTAATTGTAATTCGAAATCTCTTCAATCCCTCCAATCAATAGTTTTTTCGCATTCCCTTCTTCAAACAAGAGCAATGCATCCAAAAGAGTATTTTCGAAAGCGTGACCGCCATTTGTATACGTTGTGTTGTAACCTCGATTTTGATCCATCAAAGCCAATTGTCCTGCTATTGCATTCGGCGTACTTTGAACAAAATTGGTTGGTGTTAACATACCTTCGTCGTATTCAACAATTTGATTGAGAAAATCGATGCAGTTTTCTAGTCCACCATTCGCTGTTCCCATCAAAATTCCATCTATATTTTTGTTGTTTTGAATTAAAGGTAATCCAGTTCCAACTCCCATTCGAACCGCTTTTCCCATTCTACGAAGCAGGCCTCGCGGTATTAATTCCATATAATCTGGTTCTGTCACATTGAAAATTATTCCATCGTGATGAACCAATTCTCCTTTCAGGAACTCATTTGTATATGTTTTTTGGGGCGATATGGAACGAAGATCTGTAATGTACATAAAACTATATTTTAGAATAGATAACTGATGTACAATTTCCTCCAAAACCAAATGAATTGGTCATAATGTGATTGATTTCAACACCTGCTTTGTAGTCCAAAATTTGAGGAGTTCCAAATGTATCCAGTGGTTCTGAACAACGAAGATTGGTGTACAATTCACCATTATTCATCATCGCTATGCTGAAAATAGATTCAATTGCTCCTGATGCAGCCAAGGTGTGTCCTGTATACGATTTCGTGGAGTTGAAAGCTGGAATTTCTCCAAATATTTTGTGAAAAGCGAACAATTCTGTTTCATCATTGTTAACTGTTCCAGTTCCGTGCGCATTAATGTAATCAATTTGTGTTGGATTCATTTTGCATGAATCTAAAGCACGTTGCATAGCGTAACAAGGACCAAATGCTTCTTCAGAGGTAGTGGAAGGGTGAAACGCGTCGTTTGCGTTTCCATAGCCGACAACTTCTGCCAACTTTTCTTTATTCTGACATACACTTTCTGCTTCAAGTACTAAATATCCTGCTCCTTCTCCCAATGTTAAGCCATCACGGTTTTTGTCAAATGGTTTACATGGATTTTCAGACAAGATCATCAAAGCATTAAATCCATTTACCGCAAATTTTGCCAGTGCATCAGATCCTCCAACAATAACTCTGTCCAAACGGCCGGATTTTATCAATCGGGCCCCTAACATTACGGCATTTGCAGAAGATGAACATGCAGTATTTATTGTTGATGAAAAGCCACCAATTTCAAATTTCTTGATTAGTCGAGTTGTGTGTTCTCCTAGTCCATATGACCTAACATATTCAGATGGTTCACCTTTAAGGTTTGCGTCCGTATACAATTCATCTGTGTGGCACATTCCACCAACGGTAGTTGAAGAAATGATTCCAGTTCGGATGGATTTTAATTCGTCAATAGTTAATTTCGAGGAATCAATTGCTTGTCCAACGGCTAAATAGGCGAGCAGAGTAGTGCGACTTACACCTGTTTCATCTGCACATCGCGTTAAATCAATTAATTGATCATTGCTCAAGTCAACTTCACCAAATGGTAACGTATTTGTGTATTTGGACGTGAAATGTTTTGCGGAACCGATTCCACTTTCACCATTTCTGAGTTTAGCGATGCTACTTTCTACACCAATTCCAAGTGCAGAAACAACTCCAGTTCCAGTGACAAATACTCTCTCCATTTGGAAGGAATTACTTTTTGTTCGCTAGAATGTAATCTACAATTGTATTTACATCAACCAAAATTGTACGACCTTCAGTAGGATTATTGATTTTTACACCATATTCTCTATCTAAAAGAACGATTAACTCAACTGAGTCAATCGAGTCTAGTCCTAAATCCGGACCGAACAATGGTGTATCATCATTTATCTCTTCCGGCTTAATATCCAAAAGGTTAAGGTATTCAACGATGTGTTTTTTTAATTCTAGGCTTAACTCTTCTCTAGTTTGACTCATTTAAATGTAATTTTGAATTTTTAATTTGCTGTATATCAAAATTTGACATGCTAATATAAACAATATTAGGAACAAAATTGTTGGAGCTAGTAAATACCAATCTCCTCCTTTAAGGAATAATGTATAATATCCTTCGAGACACCAGTGTAATGGAGAGATGTTTCCAATAACTTGCATGTACGATGGCATTACGAATGTTGGAACCCAAATTCCTCCAATTGCCGCCAAGATTATAATTGTAATTGCTCCAAATCCGTTCGCTTGTTCATTGGTTTTAGCATACGTCCCAACTAACATAGCAAAACTAATTGCCGAAAACGCGGAAAGAATTGAGATGACAAATAATCCTAAAATGTTGGATGGTAAGCTCAGCGTAGGTAGTCCAATCAATGGGAAAACGAATTTACCAAGTGCGAAAATCACCGTTAACTGGAGCAAGGCTACAAACAAATAAGTGCACATTTTACTTAACAAAACCAATGAAAAACTCGAAGGAATGGTTTGTAGTCGTACAAAACTTCCGCTTAAACGTTCTTTCACAATATTGCTACCCAAAGAAATCACCATGAAAAACATAGCGAAAATCGACCAAGCCGGAACGTTGTGCTGTGTTGAATTAGGAATTGCTTGTCCTGTTGATGAATTGGCAGAAATTTGATCAATTTGTACTTGATTCGAAAAGAATTTATCTTCCATTTTTTCAGGTATTTCATCAAAGCCCATTTCTTCGTATAGTTGTTCTATCATCAATCGATTTTCCAGAGCCCCTAAAAAAGAGCGAATAGAACCTGAAATAGAATTTCTGAAATTATCTTGAAGTATTGGGTCATAATACAATATAATCTTTGTTGGATTTTGAGGAACTTCAGAAGCCTTGTCTATGATTTCGAATTCGCTTAGCATTTCTGTACTGACACTTTTTGCTTTTTCAGTCAATTGCTTTGAGAAGTTTTCAGGAATCCAAAGCGCCAATAAATTGTCATCTCCCAAAAGTGTTTTTTCAATATTTTTTTGAGACAGTTTATTTCGATCAGTAATTTTAAACGCACCTGACGAGGCAAGTAAATTCGACAGACTGTCTCCTAATCCTCCTTTATCTTTGTTGACAACAATGATTTCAATATTGTTGTCATTTACAAGCTTAAATGTACTATCCTGAACGATAGTGATAATAAAAACAAGAAGAATTGGCATCATAAACATAAGAAGAAGTCCCACTTTATCGTTGATAAGCAGTAGAAACTCTTTGTGTATGCTAGCAAATAGTTTTCTCATCAGTCTCTGTATTCAATTCCCGTTAATTGTAAAAACAAGGCTTGTAAATCTGTTGAGTTATATTGTTTAATTAACGATTTCAAATCGTCGTGAACAATTAGTTTACCTTGATCTAAGAGAACGATAGTGTCACAAAACTCTTCTGCTTCATTCATATGGTGCGAAGTGTAAATGATTGTCGTTCCTTTTTTATTCAGCTCTTCCAAGTATGCCATGATGGCGTTTTTGCTTTGCACATCAACACCAACAGTTGGTTCGTCCAGGAATAAAATGGAAGGGTTGTTTATTATACCAATAGCCAAGTTGACTCTCCGTTTCATTCCTCCAGAAAAGGTTTCAATTTTTTTATGCATTACATGATGTAAACCAAGGACAGATAACAATTCTTCTATTCTTGTATTTAGCTCGATTTTTGGAATAGCATATAAAGTTCCGAAGTAACGTAGGTTTTGATACGGACTTAATTCAGGATAAAAAGAAAAGTCCTGCGGAACGTATCCAATTGTGTGTAAAAATGCCTTGTTGGAAATGTTTTTATTTCCGTCGCTATACGTGACTTCTCCAGTTGTTTCTGAAATAATGCGACAAAGGATTGACATTAAAGTTGTTTTGCCCGCACCATTTGGCCCGAAAACACCAAGTTTTTCACCTTTCTTAATTGAGAAGGATATGTCTTCCAAACTAAATCGCGTTGATTTAGCATATTTTTTAGAAACGCTATGTAGTTCAATGACACTTGTCATTACAACTATTTCAGTTTTATTTTACCTAAATCTTGAAATGCTTTTTTCTCTGCATTGGCAATTTCAACCATTATATCAGCAGCATGATCAAAATCTTTTTGTGAGGTAATTCTTCCTTTATATATTCCGGCCATTTGCAGCGCGCTGTCTCTCCATAAATCACCGGCCTTTGTAATTTGTTCAGAGATTCCAATTAATTGGTCATTTCCTAGTATTTCAGCTGCTTCTTCTAAAAATGCGGCGTAAATAAAGCGAAATCCTCCTCCACCGGTTCCAATTTCTTCTTGCATTCGAACAATTTGACCTAAAAAAAGTCCTCCTTGTCGTTCACCAACTTGATCGCGCCATTTGCGAACTTTCTTTGCGGTATGTTTAATTCCTCGTACACCAGTAATTGTGGCTGGAATATGAAGCATGTCTCTTACGTTTCTATTAATGCCACGAATAATTCCTTTTCGCAACATTTCCTCCGTCACAATTGGTGAATCGGCTGGAAAATAAATATGTCCTTTTGGCGCAAGAGCTCCTTTTGCAAATCGAACTTTGGTCAATTCTGCTCGAGAGATGGTTGTCGTTGTTTCCATCACAGGATCACTAACTAAGAAGTTATCGCCCTCTCTACCATAAACGATCAAGTTGTGTGCGTTAAAGTGAAAGCGATATTCTTTTGGGAAATAGGGTAAATGAAAAACGCCCACTTGACATCCAACAGTTTTACCTTCATCCAATTGTTTATCCAAAAACTTTTCAGCTTCAAGTTCACTTTTGAATTTTTTTCTTTCTACCGGAACATTCAATGTTTTACATGTTCTGTTGAAAATTGATCCAGGCATTGAACGAAAAGAAATAGCTGGACCTCCATTTACCTTAAGAAAAGGAATATGAATGTAAAATAGACCAGAACCCAGACCAAAAGCTAAAGGTTCTGTCATAAAATCCAATCCTTGCCTTCTTAAAAGGCTCACAGTTACACCGTTTTCACAATGTGCCGTTTGTATGTGTTTGTATTCGCTCACTATGGATTGAAATTCTTTAATTCTGTAATACTGATGTCAAAAGCGGAGGCATATTTCTCCAGTTTTTTATCACTTAATTTAGCGAAGATATGTGGTTTCATATGGCGTTTGATTTGCCAGCTGAAAAAACCGGTATAACCCGCTAATACTGGGATGTCCATTAATCTCAATTCTAGGTAATATGCTACTGGGCTAGATTTTCCTGCTAAACAATTGTTTTTTGCTTCTTCAGTTCGTCTATTTATTTCTTCCCACGCATTTTCGAGGGCTACCGATTTTGTTTCCCATCCAGTACTAAGCTCGGTTTCATATTTGCCATCTTTGTTCTTCACATAACAAACCTCTCTCGTAAAATTTTCGAGCGAACTTTTATCCTGTGGAACATTTTCTTTTTTCATTTTAACATACAGTTAAAAGACTGAATACGTATGAAAATCGGGCACTTTCCGGAACCGCTAGAAGAATTTTGTCACCTTCTTTCAACTTACCGCTGTTCATCAATTCGTCTACCATTAAAAAAATAGATGCAGAACCAACATTTCCCGTAGTTTCAAGATTCGAAAACCATCTTTCTTTAGGAATGTGCATGTCAAGTTCATCCAGAGTATCAGCTATTTTACTTTCAAAGAAATAGCTAGACATGTGCGGTAAAAAATAGGTGATATCATCAGAAGACATTCCTTTATCCTTTATCGCACCTTCTAATTTTTTGAAGCCAAGTTTCACAATATTTTCTCCAAGTAATTTTGTATCTTGTTTGATGGACATAATTGATTGCTCGTTGACCTCAGTCATCTTGTAATCTTTGAAACTTTTCATTGTACCATCAGCCAATTTTTCAGTTCCCATGTACATACATGTTTCTGCTTCGTTGGCGAATGAATATACTTCTATCCAATCGATACGTAGAGATAAACCAGTTTCACTTTTTTTGTTTTCAAGTAAAAAGCTAGCCGCTCCGTCAGAAAGCATCCATCTCAAGAAATCCTTTTCAAATGCGATATACGGATTCGCCTCAAGCTCACCCATTTTTTTTGCTTCAAGTTCAAATTGATCCGCATGTAATGAACGTGAAAGTCTTTCGGAAGCACTACATATTGCCATTTTTGAATCTCCAAGTTTGACAGACATGTACGCATACTTAAATCCGTGCATACCGGAACAACAATTTCCGGAAGGAGAGATAACTTCTATTGCATTTGTTTCAGGCAATTCTCCGTGAACCATTACAGCGTGTGAAGGCATTAATTGGTCAGGAACGGAAGTTCCACAAGTTAATAAATCCACTTCCTTAAGTTTAGCCACGCTGTTATCCATTAAATTGCGAATGGAATTGGCAGCTAATTCGGCATTTGTATGTGTTACATTCCCTTGATTATCTAGTGCATAATAGCGTTTTTTTATACCATTATTACGCAGAACAATTCGTCTTGATTTAGAAGCACGTTCACCGATTTGACCAAGATAGTTTTCCATCTCATCATTTGAAACGGGCTTATTTGGCAAAAAATTGGCAGTTTTTGTAATATAAACTTCTGACATCTTCTGATTTAAAATTTTGGTCGAGCAAAAGTACTTTTTTTCTTCAAAACAACAGTGTCCAAAAGAAATAAATACAGTAAAATATTAGGCTTTTGTCGTATTAATACAGTCAAAAATAAAGTTTATTCGTTATAAAGCGGGTGAATGATTTGTTAATTTTTAGACTTTCATTCCAAGGAAAGTGTATTTCTTTTTCTTTTCACGAATTGATTTTGATGTAAAGGGGCGAACTAAAACGTTGTAAATTAGAACAACAAAAGGTGAAACCACGAAAAGAGCAATAATTAGGTAGTATTTAAAAAAACTAACCCAAAAACGCCGTTTTTTTCCTTGTGCCTCTTTTTTCAAAATAAGTGTAGCCCATGCATTGAATATCATTTTTGCTCTACCTTCAATGAATAAAATGTTCGTATTTATCGTTAAACCATTCGCCGCTACTAGTTCATTTTGAAAGTTATCTAGTGTGTTTTTTGAAATGCAATTATTCAAAATTTTACCAAACTTTGACGCTCCTTGGATGTCTTCGTCGCTGATTCCTGGCATAGGAAAAATTCCCCATTTTTTTTCTTTTCTCCCTGTCAGCATCCAATGTAATATGCTTGCGGCTGACAAAATATTTGAAGATTTATCGATTAGCGGAAGGTTACCTATAATTTTACCATTGGCTTGTTGAATGAGACGCACAACACTTTCCTGAGAATTGAGCCACATATTCCGTGAACCAACAATTGTTACTAGTGGTGTGTCCTTCATGATTTCCATGAATTTTGGATCTTTTAAAAGTGAAGTGGTTGGAATTGAGGGAGAAAGAAACCAAGGTTGATACCCAAATACGATTAAATCATACTTTTCTGATTCGAAATTAATCGGTTTCAGAGGTGCGGGTATTTCTTTAACACTTTCTGGCATTGCGTCAAAGAAAGAAGGAATTGTCCAAGGGAAATCAAATTGTTTAGATGTATTAAATTTCACTCTTTCAATGGAAACGTTATTCAATGGTGAGATAAAATTCTCAATTATTTCATCCAATTGTCCAGATTGAGAAAAATTGATAGCTAATATTTTCATTTGCGAAAAGTTGTTATTTAAAATCGCTTACCGACAAAATAGTCGATTCTTCGGCATATTTTTTAATTGCCTTTTTTACCACAATTTCTAATGACTCGTATGTTTGAATGAGAATTTTCTTATCCTCTTCGATATTTCCAGTGTAATGCAAAATTTTAGGACTTTTTTCCTGAATTGCAATTCGAATAAATCGAAATTCACCATTTTTGGGTTCTTTGGCAATACTGCTTTCTAACAGAGTTTTACCTTCTTTAAAAACTGCAATTTTTTCCTTTGGCGTAGATGGAAACTGGGCGCTTTTCATAATTAATGCTCCTAAATAGGCATTTTTTAATGAAGAAGTTGTTTCGTCTTTTACTGTTTGAATTCCTTTGTCTATAACAGATTTCTCATTCGACTTAAACGCGTTATAAAACTCTAACTTATTAATAGATTTACTCGAAGTGAATGAGAATGAAATTAAAAGAACAGAAAATAATTTTAGCATCGCAATTTTATTTTGATTGCAAACTTACAATGATTTTGCCAAATTTCCTTTATTAATAGTTGTCTATACTAGTCGAAGCAAAGAAATGATGAATTTTCTGCTAATTTTGCATTTTATTAGTTGCATTTTATTCTATGCTATCAGAAATCAACGGGTGCATTCTTGTACCAACCTATAATAACGAAAAAACAATCGCTGATGTTCTTCAACGAGTGTTTAATGTTGCTCCAAACGCAACAGTTATAGTGGTGAATGATGGAAGTACAAATTCCACTGTTTCGATTTTAGAAGAATTAAAAGATAAAATCATTTTAATTACAAACGACACGAACCAAGGAAAAGGATATTCTTTACGTCGCGGATTTAAAAAAGCAATGGAATTGGGTTTCGACCATGTTGTTACAATCGATTCTGATGGACAGCATTTTCCGGAAGACATTCCTTTATTGGTTGAAAAAGCAAAGGAATTTCCTAATTCGGTAATTATGGGTTCGCGCAACATGGCACACGAAACTGTTCCTGGTAAGAGCTCTTTTGGGAATAAGTTTTCCAATTTTTGGTTCAAGTTAGAAACATGGATTTCTTTGCCTGATACACAAACGGGGTTTAGGATTTATCCTCTGATTCCAATGCGGAAAATGCATTTCTTCACAAAAAAGTTTGAATTTGAAATTGAGGTAATTGTGCGATTAGCATGGAAGAATGTTAAATTTTATCCTGTTGCAATTCGTGTTTTATACAACATGGAAGAACGTGTTTCACATTTTCGGCCAACGAGAGATTTTTTTAGAATTTCGGTTTTAAATTCAGTTTTGGTTTTAGGAGCTCTGTTTTATTATTACCCAAAGAAATTTTTTTCGTATAACACATTCAAAACGATTAAAAAAGAGGCGATTAAGCCACAAGAATCGAATTTTATGAAAGCTCTTTCGTTGGGTTTTGGAGCATTTATGGGCATTATTCCAATTTGGGGATTTCAATTGCTAATTGGAATTCCGTTGTCCGTTCTTTTCAGAATGAATAAAGTGCTATTTATTGCTGCAGCGAACATCTCAATTCCCCCAATGATTCCGTTTATTTTATATGGAAGTGTAATAGTAGGTCAATTTATTGTTGGAGGTGAAATAAATCATGAAACACTCGTTTCTCTTGAGTTGGATGATGTTAAAACCAATGCTTACCAATATCTAATTGGCTCCGTTGTTTTGAGTTGCATAGCATTTATCGTAGTATTTAGCATTAGCTTTTTAATTCTAAAACTGTTTAGAAAAGAACCCGTTACGAATTGAAATTCTTGGAATTTGCCGATTGGTAAAAGAATTCCATTATTTTTGTTAGGTGACCATTAAGACTTTCTATACCGCTATACTATTCATCGGGATAATTTCGATTAACCATTCATTTTCTCAAAATATTGATTCTACCAAGGCTCGAAAATATTTCACCTTGTTCGAAAATTTTGAATACGAAAATGTCAATCTAGCCAAGAAGTATGCGGATTCAAGTGTTCATTATGCATTACGTTCTAAGAACCCTGAACTCATTGGCCGTGCCTATCAATATTTAGGTTGGTATTATCAAGATCGTGCGATTTACACAAAGGCAAATACAAATTTTTTTAAATCCTTATCGTATTTCAGAAAAGCAAAAATCGACCAAGGGATTGCAGATGCCTATGGTAATATTGGAAATTCCTATTTTGATATGGGGGAATATCAAAAAAGTTTAGATTTTCAATTGCTCTCGTTAGAACAGAACGAAAAAATAATCAAAAAAAAACCAAAAGGATACAAACGCCATACGGCCTTGCAAGGAGAAGCCTATGCACTGCACAATATTGGTTCTATTTATAGTGCAATCGGAATGTACGATAAAGCGCTTGAATATGAACGCAAAAGCATGCCATATGAAATAAAGTCGGGCAATACCGAAGGAGAGGCAATTTCTTATACAATGTTTGCCTTTTTATTTGATAAGTTAAACCAAATAGATAGCGCTGAGTATTATTTCAAAAAGTCACTTGAATTGACTAGCTCAACGAAAGACAGGGATAATTATTCTACGGCTTTACAGGGCTATGCATCTATGAAAAAATCGAGTCTAACGAGAAAGGAGAAAGGTGTAATGTTGAAGGAGGCACTATGGATAAGACGAGATTTAAAGGACAAAAATGGTGAGGGACAAATTTTACTGGATATTTGTGAAACTCAATTCAATTCACTTTCAAAGGATAGTTTAAGCAAATTGTTTCGAACAATTAATACGCTTTTAAATAGTACATACGAATTGGACTTTTTAAAAGTCAGATACTATAGATTGTATTCCAAATATGCTTCGCGAATTGGGGAATATGACGATGCTTATTTTTCACTTGAAAATTTTGTAGAGCTTAAAGATTTATCTGATGAAAAACAACGCGCCCAAGATTTAATTGCCGGAGATATAAAGCAACAATTATTGAATAAAAACTTCAATGACAGCATTCAGATTGAGAATGGTTTTGCGATTGAAAGAGCAGAACATAACGAAGAGATAAATAAAATTCAAAATGTTGTTTATTTGAGTGTAATTGGGTTTATAATTGTTGTTGTTTCATTGTTTATTTTTATTAATTCCAATCGACGTAAACGAAAGCTCAACGAATTACTCTCGGAAAAGAATGAGTTGATTCAAGAACAAAAAGCAATCGTAGACGAAAAGAATCAGTCTATTTCAGATTCCATTTCTTATGCGCAACGTTTGCAATTGGCAATTCTACCAACGACTGAAGAGTTCAACAACTACTTTCCAGAAAGTTTTTTATTTTTTCGCCCCAAGGATGTCGTAAGTGGAGACTTTTATTGGTTTGAAACAAAGGGTGATGTGGTGTATGTTGCGGTAGCAGATTGTACTGGACATGGCGTTCCAGGGGCTATGATGAGTGTTGTTTGCAGTGATGCCCTCAATCGAGCTATTAATGAGTTTAAATTAAATCAGCCGGGCCAAATTTTAGATAAAACCAGAGAATTGGTAATTCAGAAGTTCGAAAAGAGCAGCGAAGCGGTATCTGATGGAATGGACATTACCTTGGTGACAATTGATTTAAAAAAGCAACATTTGGTTTACGCTGGAGCAAATAATCCATTATGTATTTTACGCGAAAACGAAGTGGCTTCGGAAGAAAAGCACTCGCTCATTGAATTTAAAGGAGACAAGCAGCCAATTGGGAGATACGCCTCTTTAAAGCCTTTTACTCAGCATTCGTTCGAATTGAAGAAAGGGGATGTTTTATATTTATTTACAGATGGTTTTCCTGACCAGTTTGGAGGTAAAGACGGTAAAAAATTCAAGTACTTACCGTTTAAACGAGCATTAATTGAAATGCAGAACTTGCCCATGTTAGAACAGGGTAAATTAATGGAGCAGATTTTCCTAAATTGGAAAGGAAATCTAGAACAAATAGATGATGTTTGCGTAATGGGAATTAAAATGTAACCATATTCAAGAGAAGGTATTATAAAAGTACAAACCTCCTTAATTCTTGTTTATGAAGTCTTTCAATCTCCTCATGGTTTTGTTTTTCTCTCCAAGTGTAATTCTTGCAAATGATTTATTATTCAACCGATTAACGAAACTTTATTCCAAAAGTCCTGAAAAATGTTTAGAGACAGCTAAACGATATATTTCTTATTTCCCAAATGAAAGCTCTTCGTACTATTACGCCTCCAAGGTTTACTTCGATAAATCTACTGTAGCAAGAAACAGTCGAACAGAATATTCATTGTTGAAAAAATCAATAGGGTATGCTGTTAAATTTGAAAATGCAGACAAGTATGGATTGGCAGAGAAAGTCAATTGGCTTGTCGATAAATCTAAATTGAAGTTGAGTGTTACTCGATTGTCAAATAAGTTATCCAACGAAGACCAACAAAGTCTAAGTGCTAGTTTAGTCATTGCATATTCCAAGCTCGATAAAATGGAGGAAGTCCAACTGTTTACAGAAGTTAAAGCTAGTGAGGATAGGATAAATGGCGGTCCAAAAATGGCGGTTGAAGGTTTGATGTTCGGTATGCCAAATGGGAATGAGAACATTCAATCTTCTAATCCTAAGGAGGAACAGAACCTCTTGGGGTTGATTAATCAAGAACGATCTAAACTTGGAATGGAACCATTGATTTGGGAAGAGAATTTGGCGAAGGCTGCTCGTTACCATGCATTTGATTTAGGGTCTCAAAAGTACTTTGATCACAATACGTACGACAGAGTGAATGGTGAATTGGTGAAAGTAGGTGGTACATTTACGCGAATTGGAAGATTTTATAATTCCTCGTCTCTAAATTCAGAAAATATTGCTGCTGCAAGCGCGCACGCTGATGGAACTTATGAGCAATGGTTTAATAGTAAAGGGCATTATGATAATATGTTCAATCAGCATAGTAAAAAAGTCGGTATCGGGTTTTATTATGATGAGAACGCGCCTTTTAAATTCTATTGGGTGTTTTGTACTGCTTTGTAGTTTTTAACGTTGAATCGGTTAATTCTTTCACTTTTTCATGATTAAATAAGTCTTATTTGTTACTTTAGACTAAACTAAATAATTATAACGAACTATGTTAATCAACCGAGTTAGGAATTTATTCCTTTTCTGCGCTACTAGTTTTATAGGATTCACGGGCTTTTCACAATCAGATTCAATTGTAAAAGCAAAAATTATTGGAGGTGATTCTATTCAAAGTAGCTTACTTTATAACAGCGGAGTAGCCAAAGTTTCTCAAAAGCAATATCAGGGAGCAATTGATGATTTTACAAAAGCAATCGAATTGAATCCTTCTTTCGAGCAGGCATTCTTTAATCGAGGAATGGCTAAATTTGCTATGGAAAATTACAGTGGTTCCATTTCTGATTTTGATCAATCAATTGCATTGACGAACAATCCAGAAAGCCATTATACAAGAGCAAGAGCACATTTCTTTGGCGGAAACAAGGAAGAAGCACTTGCAGGTTATACAAATACTATCGCAATCAATAAAGATCATGCAAAAGCCTATTATTATCGTGGTGGATTGAAGTTCGAGAATGCAGATTACGAAGGTGCAATAACAGACTTTGATCAAGCAATTCGAGCAGAACCTAATTATGCTTATGCGTACAATGACCGTGGAAGCGCAAAGCGTCAATTAAATGATTTGGATGGCGCTATAAAAGATTATCAAAAGGCTGTTTTACTCGATAAACAAATGTCCTTTGCTTACAATAACCTTGGCAGTGCTAAACGGAAAAAAGAAGATTTTAAAGGGGCAATTCAGGAATATACCAAGGCGATTTTGATCGATGACAAATCATTCATCGCCTATAATAATAGAGGAAGTGCGAAATTTGATGATGGTGATTTTAAAGGGGCAATTGAGGATTTCTCTAAAGCGATTGAATTAAATAAAGATTATGCCTATGCATTCAACAATAGAGCAGGAGCTAAGTTTAAATTGAATGATTTAAAAGGGTGTATTGAGGATTGTTCTAAAGCGATTGCTATTGATGCAAATTACGCTTATGCTTATATGAACCGTGGAAATGCAAAAGAACTTTTACGCGACGAAAAAGGAGCATGTGAAGATTGGACGAAAGCGGCAAATCTTGGAGCCGAAGCAGCGAACAGTTTTATAGGTATTTGTCAATAAACCAAAAAGAAAATAATCATGTTAAAAAAGTATATAGTATTAGCATCAATCTTTCTGGTAAGTGGATTGTTCGCGCAAAATGTTGAGTTTGATAAAGCAAATTTTAAAGATGATAAGGATGGGCTTAAAACAGCAAAAGATAATTTAAAAACTGGAGATGATTTTTATGCTCAAGGTCCTGGCTTTTATAGAGACGCCATCACGCCTTATGAGGCAGCAAATAAGTTCAATCCAAATAATGCAGATTTGAATTACAAATTGGGCGAGTGTTACTTGGCATCGATGTTTAAGTATAAAGCATTGCCTTATCTCGAAAAAGCTATAAAGTTGAATCCGTCTCTTGATCCTTACATTCATTTCTTATTGGGTAAAGCCTATCATTTGGACATGCAGTTTGATAAAGCTGTTTCTGAATATGGTCAATATCAGAGAACTGTTATGAATGGTTCTGATCCATATGTCGTTCAAGAAATTATGATGCGATTGGAGCAGTGCGCAAATGGTAAAAAATTGGTAGCAAATCCAATTCGAGTATTTGTGGATAATATGGGAGACAATATTAATACAGAGTACAATGAGTATGGAGCTGTAATATCTGCGGATGAATCAGTGTTGGTTTTCACTGCTCGAAGACCAAATTCTACAGGTGGAAAAATTGATCCTCAATTGAATGAGAACTTTGAGGATATTTATATTTCATATAAACAGCCTGATGGATCGTGGTCAAAGTCTAAGAATATTGGTGAACCAATTAACTCAAATGATCATGATGCAAATTCAGGTATATCAAACGATGGTCAACGTTTTGCAATTTATCTTGGAAAATCAAACGGTGGAGATTTATATGAATCAAAATTGACTGGAGACATTTGGAGCAAACCTGAATCAATGGGGAAAAACATTAATACCAAGGATTACCATGAGTCATCAGCATGTTATTCGCCAGATGGGAACATTTTATACTTCGTTTCGGATAAACCTGGTGGAGCAGGTGATCATGATATTTACATGTCAAAACTTGATGAAAAAGGAAATTGGGGTGATGCAGTTAATTTAGGAAACGTAATTAATACCCAATATTCGGAAGAAGGTGTGTACATGCACCCAGACGGCAAAACGTTGTATTTTAGTTCTCAAGGTCATTCATCTATGGGTGGATTCGATATTTTTAAGTCGGTCTACAATGAAAAAACTAAAGTTTGGAGCAAACCTGAAAACCTTGGATACCCTGTGAATACAACTGATGACGATGTGTTTTTCGTAATTTCAGCAAGTGGAAGACATGGTTATTATACTTCTATGGGAACGGATAGTCGTGGCTTACGTGATTTATATGTTGTGACTTTTCTTGGAGAAGAAAAGCAAGTCGTGTTGAACAACGAAGACAATTTATTAGCAAGTGTCGCTGCACCTATTAAAGAGGTTGTTGTTGCGCCTGTGGTTGAAGTAAAAGAAGCTCAATTGACAATTTTGAAGGGTGTAATTACAGACGCTCTTACAACAAAAGTTTTAGAGGCTGAAGTTGAAATTGTCGATAATCAAGCAAACGTTGTTATTGCAACATTTAAATCGAATAGCGCCACTGGAAAATATTTGGTTTCCTTACCGGCAGGTAAAAACTATGGAATTGCAGTTAAGAAAGAAGGATACTTGTTTCATTCGGAAAATTTTGATATTCCAAGTACCGCAGCTTTCCAGACGGTGGAAAAAGATGTTGAACTAAAAGGATTAAAGGTTGGATCAAAAATCGTATTGAAGAACATTTTCTTCGACTTGGATAAAGCGACTTTACGACCAGAATCTACTGCTGAGTTAAATCGACTAATTAAGCTGATGGCAGATGTTCCAACATTGAAAATTGAGCTTTCAGGACACACAGATTCTCAAGGTTCAGATACGTATAATCAAGCTCTTTCAGAAAAACGAGCGAAAGCTGTTGTTGATTACTTGACCAATGCTGGTGTTTCTGCTGGTCGTTTAGTTTCTGCTGGTTATGGTGAAACACAACCTATTTCAACTAACGAAACGAAAGAAGGAAGACAATTAAACAGAAGAACAGAGTTTAAAGTATTGTCCTTGTAAACTCTTTACAATTTATAGTGAAAGGGCTGAATTTTTATTTAGCCCTTTTTTTGATTTAATAGTAACCAAAAAAGCCTTTGAAGTATTCTTCAAAGGCTTAAGATATTAAGTTTGTTTCGTTTAAAACGAAGTGACTACGTTTCCTGTACTTACAGTTAATTCTTCAGCATTTACAGTTAAAAGAGGTAGGTTCAATTTATTTTCTATCATCGATTGAATGAACGAATTTGGATTCGTTATAATACCGTCTTGGTAATACCCCGCTGCCATAATATCAGCATCTACACTTTCTGCGTATGCCATTAACTCCTTTTCGAAATTTGTTCCAATTTCAATGTTTGCAATAACACAAGAAACGCCATTTCCTTCAAGGTGTTTCTTAACTAACATTTGATTTTGTTTCATATGCTTTTCGAGCCATTCATCTTTGTCGTGATATCCGACTAAATGCACTGTAGCGTTGAATTGCATTGCCATTTTACTCGCGAATGATGCAATTTGAATCGTCTTCTTTTCAAAAGAAAACGGCATTACTATCGTTTTTAGTTTATCTATTTCTTTTTTACCTTGAGTTATTAAAAATGGACAAGCAGATGAGCTGATCATTTTAACTGCGTGACTTCCAAATATTTTCTGAAACCCTCTAGCGCCATGTGTTCCCATAACGATTAGTGTCACATCTAACAATTCACTCGCTTTTGCGATATCATCAAAAATATCTCCAACCAAAACTTTGTATGTTGTACATGCTTGTTCCTCACTGGTAAGATTACCCGTTAATTTTTTGAACTTAGCTTTTGCCTCCGACTTTTCATTTGGTTTTTTTACCACATGAAGTAATAGTACTTTTCCTTTGTTCGCCTCGGCTAAATCTAACCCTAATCGCAGAGCTGCTTCAGACACAGGAGTGAAATCATACGGAATTAAATAAAGAGGTTGTTGTTCCATTGTTTTAGTTTTTGGTTTGTATAAAGATATTCAAAAAAAGGAGAATTAGTTGACTTCTTCAAATAGTAAGTTCACATTAGGATCTAATTCAATTGATTTAATTGTTCGCTTATCATTTGATTTAAATGTGAACAATTTAGTAGTTAGATTAAAATTCAAAAGTTGAGTTTCACCGTTTTCGAACGTTAGTTTCACTTCAAGTGGAAATTCAAATGCATTTCCTTCTTGTATTTGCTCAATTGAAAATCGATTCTTTTTTGTAATAGTTGTTTTTATAATCGGATGTCCAGCAGTTCGCAGCCATTGCACAAAAAAGGAGTGTAATGGTTGACCAGAAGCAGTTTGCATTGCTTTCATAAAGTCGCTGGTTGAGGCGTTTCGATACTTGTAATCATCGTAATACGCACGAATTCCGTTCCAGAATGCCTCGTTTCCAATCTTGTTTCGTAGCATGTGCAAAAACCATGAGCCTTTTTGGTATGCATTTGGATTTAACAATTGCATTAAATCTGTTGTCAATGTGTCAACAACTGGAAGTTGCACACTTTTGGAAAATCCGATTACTCTTTTTCGGTCTTTAATTAGTTGTATATTCATTTTTTCACGACCGAAACGATTTTCAATAGTTAGATTTGTGAAGTAGGTTGCGAACCCTTCACTTAACCATAAATGCTGCCAATCTGTTTCGGTAACGCTATTTCCAAACCACTGATGAGCTATTTCATGAGCAAGTAGGTCATCCATCGTTCCTTTACCTGTAATTGCATTTTCATCATAAAAAATACAACCCGCATTTTCCATTCCTCCAAATCGAGTAGTTGATTGCACATTATACAATTCCTCATATGGATAAGGCCCAATGTTTTCAATGAAAAATTCCAAAGGATAAGTAGCAGCTTTCATATCTCTGAATCCAGACTCTTTGTCTTCAGGATAAACCGCATTTATCACCTTTAAATCAGGAAAGTCTAATTGTTCGAAATTAAGTTGTGCTAGTCCAATTACCATTACTTTAGTTGGAAGAGGTATGTCCGTATCAAAAATAAATTTGGAATGAGTTTTATTTATGTCATGCCGTTGAATTAATTTTCCATTGGCAACACATTGGTATTTTTTCGGAGCGGTAACAGTATAGTGGATTGCAGCTTTGTCTGAAGGGTGGTCAACACAAGCGAACCAATTATGTGCCCTGTTTGGCCAATTGTCGCCAAAAACTGTTCGTGCACCATACTTGTTTTTACCAATAACCAAACCGTCAATTGGAACTCCTTCAAATGCTATTGTGTACATATTCACATTGGATTCAAATCCTTTGTCGGTTTCGATAATTAACTTGTTTAGCTTATGAGTAAAAGGGACTTCGACATCATTTTCTTTTACAGAACTGACAAGCATACCTTTCGATTCTTCGTTAAGAGAAGCTAAATCTAATTCGAATGTTGAACAAGATTTTGAAAATAGAATTTGTACTTTTTCTGTCACGCGAATTAAATCCGAATCGTCAGTAACAGTAATGTCGAGATGATACTTTTGGACGTCAATGGATTGACAAATACCTGAAGTAGAAAAAAGAATAAAGAGAGTATGGAGTAAAATTTTCATAATTTAAAATTAGTAAAATTTGAGTTAGGCATTTCCAGATTGAAAAATTAATTGTTTAAAGTTAAAGTGTTGCTTTTTAGATTGTTGTTGCATTTACAAAAATAAATTGCTCGAACCATGCAACCAGAGGAGCTTTTACAACGTTTATATAGTTACATTCTCCAATATTTATTAACTAATTTTTTTTGTATGAGATTACTATTTGCATTTGTATTTTTATTGGTGAATTTTTTAGTCTTGGCACAACCACCAGTGGCTAATTTTTCGGTCAACACCACACAGGTTTGTATAGGAACATCGGTTTCATTTACTGATCTCTCAACAGCTGGAGGATCGCCTATAATTAGTCGTTCTTGGGATTTTGGTGATGGAAATTCATCTACAGTTACAAATCCGAGTCACACCTATACTGCCCCAGGAACTTATTCCGTTACGCTTGTTGTAACAGCTGCAAATGGGCAAGCTGACCCCGAGGTGAAAACAAATTATATAATAGTTAATCCCTTACCAACAGTAGGTTTTACAACATCAGGAAATGGATGTACCGTTCCCTTTTCGGTTACATTTACCAATACATCACAAACGGGTGCTGGAATAACTTATAATTGGACATTTGGAAACGGACAAACTTCTACGAATCAATCGCCGCCATCGGTTACTTACAATTCTGCAGGGACTTTTCCGGTATCACTAGTTGTTACAAATACCAATACAGGTTGTACGAATTCTATTTCTCAGAACATTGTCGTATCTAATTATTCTGCTAGTTTCAATGCTCCGGCTCAAGGGTGCGTTGGTGCTCCTATTGCATTTACAGATATGTCAACAGTTGGGTCAAATAGTTGGAGCTGGAATTTTGGAGATGGACAAACTTCATCATCTCAAAATCCGGTGCATTCATATAGTACTCCTGGAACCTATAACGTTACATTGACATCTCAAAATACAATTTCTGGATGCTCGAGTACATTTAATCAGAACATTACAATAAATCCTTTACCAACACCTTCATTTACGGCAAATACAACAACCGGTTGTGCTCCTTTGAATGTAATGTTTACTAACACATCTGGCGCGGGAACATTTGTTTGGAATTTTGGGAATGGAAATACGTTTAACGGTACTAATCCTCCGGCTCAAACATATAATTCTAATGGTTCTTTTACAGTGACATTAACTATGACAAATGCAAGTGGATGTACGAATTCATCAGTTATTAATAATTATATCAATGTTTCGTCGCCGACAGTGCAATTTTCAATGGATCAATATAATGGATGTGAGCCCTTGACGGTTCAATTTTCTGAATCATCTGCTTCTCCTAACCCAATAGGTGATCCGCTAGTTTCTTGGGTTTGGAATTTTGGTGACGGAAGTCCGAACGTAAATGCTCAATCCCCACCGCCTCATGTGTACAATGAAGGTGTTTATTCTGTTTCGCTTACAGTGACAACTCAAAGCGGGTGTACAGCGAGTTTAACAATGTTAGATACAATTCAAGTTGGTTCCATTTCAAACGTCAATTTTTCTGTTGCTCCAATAATTGAGTGTGCCAAGACACCGATTGTATTTACGGACCAGACCACATTTAACGGAACACCAGATCCTGCAGATGTAACGTATAGTTGGGATTTTGGAGATGGAGGTGTAAGCAACTTGCAAAACCCTACATATCCGTACCCATCGGACACCGGTTATTTTGATGTAACTTTAATTGTCGATTGGAGAGGATGTAAGGATACATTGGTCACGACACAAGCAGTATATATAAAGGCCCCAATCTCCATGTTTACACCTGATCAAACGTTATTTTGTAATCCAGCTTCTTTGCCAATTACGTTGAATGTTACTGATGACGCTATTATTGGTCAAACTTCCGATGATGTTGAAATGATATGGAAATGGGGTGATGGTTCAACGACATTTTTTGATGATATTGACCTAGATGATGCCGACCAAGGCTCCACATCTCACAATTATAATGCCTATGGCACATATGTTATTGAGCAAGTAATTTATAACCACACAACTGGTTGTTCTGATAGTACGAGTCAAACAATTCACGTTTCTCAGACTGTTGCTGGATTTACTTTATCCAATGATTCAACATGTGTAGGTTCGCCTATTCAATTAACGAGCACCTCAACGTCTACTCATCCATTTGGAACTTTTACGTATGATATGGGGAATGGAGGTTCTACTTCTGGAAGTCCAGCTTCGTTTACGTATACAAACTCTGGAGCCTTTACAATTATATTGACTGCAACAAATTCAGTGGGGTGCGCTTCTACTTCGACTTTTGTTGGATTGGATGCCCTTGCGTTACCTGTTGCGACTATTACGCCGTCGAATACTACAGGTTGTGCTCCAGTCACGGTGACGTACACGAATTCATCAAGTGCAGTTGGAAATGGAATGCCTTTGAGTAGTTTTTTATGGACATTTCCAAATGCAACTACGCAAACAACTAACAATGTAGCAACAAATACCCAGTTCACATTTAACACGGAAGGGTCATTTATTACTACACTAGTTGCAACCGATCAATTTGGGTGTGTATCAGCTCCTGCAGTCGCTACTATGTTGATAACTAAGCCTGTTGCAGATTTCACTTTGGATGATGTTGTTTGTAATTTGGAAGGTTTTACCACTGTTAACACAAGTACAAGTGGAACATCTTATGAATGGTTTGTTGATGGAACTTTGGTTTCCGGAGCCACTGATTATTCAAGCGCATTTAATGAGCCGTCAATACCAGTAGTTAGTTCTGTTTCCCATAATGTGATGCTTATAGCAACAGATATTAATGGTTGTACAGATTCATTGACAGTGCCAATTATAGTTTCTACTCCAAATGCCGATCTCAGTTTTGTTTTGACTGGTGCAAATGTAAATGGTGCCGGTCAGTTCACTTGTCCACCAGTGTTTGCTGGATTTACCGATAATTCAAATTCGATTGGAAATATTGCCTCGTGGAACTGGGATTTTGGTGACGGCAAAACATCGTCACTAGAAAACCCGAACAACACATACGTTTTTGCAGGAACATATTCGTTGAACTTTTCAATTGCGGATGAATTTGGATGTACAAGCGACACGTTGTTAGTTGATTATTTGACCATTTTTGGACCTTCAGCAAATCCTATTTGGACGAGCTTTGGTGATGTTTGCGGTCAAACGTTCATTTTTGAAGCGCAAAATCAAGTGAATGTGTCGAATATTGAATGGAATTTGGACGATGGAACTACCGTTAATAATACGAATCAGTTCAACCACACGTATTTGGATTACGATTCGTTTGTCCCTACAGCCTTAATCTCTGATTCATTGGGTTGTGAAGTGCTTTATGAATTACCACAAATTGATGTAATAAACAATGGTTTAAATGCGTTTTTCTCTCCAACGCCCACTGAAGGCCCCATGGGAACTACTTTTACGTTTTTAGAGTCCTCTACTTTTACATCAGCTTCAATTTCAACATGGACGTGGATCATTAATGGTGATACTTTAGTCAATTTTAGCGGCGCTGATGTTATGCAGCAATACGGACTTCCAGGTACATATTCGATCACTCTTCTTGTTGAAGATCAAAATGGTTGCGTTGATGCTTACACAACTACAGTAACGATTACGAATGAGTTTAATATTCCAAATGTAATCACTACAAATGGAGATGGAATTAATGATTTGTTCATCCTTCCTGCGGATATTTTTAAATCGTTTGATATTGTGATATTAAATAGATGGGGTAATGTTATTCATAATCGTACGGATGCGACAGGTGTTTTGTTATGGGATGGATTGGATCAAAAATCCAGTGAAAAGGTAACTGACGGAGTATATTTTTATATTCTTGAAGGAGTTTTAGTGTCAGGAGATTTTGTATCTAAACATGGAAATGTTACAGTCGTGAATGGTCAATAGATTATTATTTAATTTCCATTCCGAATAAACTCAATTCCTTTGTCAAGACCATTGCGGTAGTCAGCGGTAACGTCATTTATTGAATTTGAATAGGTTCCAGTTTTCAACGGTTGATTTGGAGCTATGAACTTAATTATTGAGTCTTTTGGTGGATTATTGATAAAGTCAACTGAACGGTTATAAATTTCATGGTTCTTTTCGAAACATTGCTTTACAGGGTCATCTGAATTGTAAACCATCGAACCAAAATAATCTGACCAAGATTGTTTTAATTTTAAATCTGGAGGAAGAGTTCTGATAACAACAATATCTCGTGCACCTTGATTGTATGCCCATTCTACCGGTAATGGATCACTCCAACCACCATCCATATAGTCTCTATTGTGCAATTGATGTTTTCCTTTGGTCACAAATGGTAAAGTACAAGAAGCGATTACCGCATCAATCCAAGTTTTTTTATTAGGGCGATAATAATGTGGTTTACCCGTTGTGAGGTCTGTCATAACAAATGCCAGTTCTTTGTTTTCAATGAACTTTATTGCTTCATCCATTTCAAAAGGAATGTATCGATTTGCAACTTCTCTAAAGTAATCAACATTCATCATTCCTTCAGGGGACATAATTCGATTATAACTGAAAAACTCAGCATCTGAAGCAAGTAAGCACATAGCTTCATAATACTTCTTATACTGATTGCTAAGAAAGTAGGAAAGTGCAATTGCTCCTCCAGAATTTCCGATGAAAAAATCGAACTCTCTATAATCGCTCATGATAAAGGCGTCCAAAACACCTGCAGTAAAGCTTGTGCGAAAACCTCCACCTTGAACAACTAAGGTTCGTTTATGTGTTTTTTTATCTTCCATTGAGTTTGAAATCGAAGATAACACTATTCACTTTATACAAAGGATTTTTTGAAAGATAATTATGAATTTGAAGATCTACGACTTACCCATTAATTATCCAAAGTCCCTCTTTTAGATTTTCTGTATAAATATGAATTATATATACTTCTTTTTGCGAAACGTACTTGCTTATCGGATTGAATTAACTTGATGTATACAGAACGTGGAACACCAAAATACTCGTAAGTTGAGCCATCAGTAAAAGTCATTTCTAACAAAAGACCTTTGTGCTGAAAGTCCTCAATCCCACTTTCCATGATTGTAGAAGTATACTCTTCCAAATTTGCAGCTTTCGTCTCTGGTGCAATACTCACTAAAAAATGATACCCATCTATTATTTTCTGACTCATCTCTTCGGCTTCAGCCAGTTTTGCGTCATCTGATTGAAATTTATCTGGATGCCACTCTTTTACCAAATTGCGGTAAACAGATTTTAATTCCTTGAGCTGAAGTTCTCCAGTAATTCCAAAGATTTTTTTGTATTCGTTAATGCGTTTCATTTTACATCTAATTAATATGCCATTGTCATTTGAGGCGACAAAAGTACTGTAATTAAAATAGTAACGGTGTTTTTTACATTAAAAATGGTGTTGATTTGAAAAAAATGAAAAATTGCGGAAACTACCTGAAATCATGCGTAGTTCTACCCATTTTTCAATTTTTGGTTTTTTTGAACAAAACAATTACATACATTTGAGAAGGTAAAAAAATTACCTAACCACATTCACTCGTTCACTTGTATTTTGGCAATTGCAGTTTTAGCAGTTTTCTTTAGGTATAGTTTTAGTTAAGCAATTGCCAAAATGCGTGAACTTTTACTTTTTCTTGCTGAAAAGCCAATCATACATTTCATCGCTTCTAAATACACGCTCCAGCGCACCATGATTTGCACCTTTAATTTCAGTGTAAATCAAATTTTCACCTTTATTCGTACACTTCCTAATGGCTTGAACCATTTCACGTGATTGCGAAACTGGAACCGCTTCATCAGAAGATCCATGTTGAATCCAGAATGGAATTGAAGATAAATTACACGCATCATTCGTGTTACCACCTCCACAGAGTGCAACGGCGGCAGTTACTTTATTTGGATGCTTACCTGCAAAATGCATTGTTCCATATCCTCCAAGGCTCATACCGCATACATAAACACGATTTGTATCCGTTTTGTACGATTTCTGTACATATTGAATAACTTCTAATATTTTATCAGGGTCCCAGGATCCCGAAACAACTTGAGGAGCGATGACAATTGCAGGTATTTTTCGTCCTTTTTCAATTTCACGAATTACTCCATATTTTTTTACGCGATTCATATCGGTTCCAGACAAACTCCTACCGTGGAGGAATACTAAAACTGGAGGATTTGATTTTAGAACACTATCGGATGGTAAGTTGATCCAGAAGTTATAATGAGTTTTTCCTTTTACTGTAGACAACTGTCCAAAGGAAGTAAATGAAAACATAAGGATGAATGATAGAAAATACTTCATAATATTTTTTTACAAAGATAGGTACAAAGAATGCTTAGTTTGTTAAAGGAATTGTTAACAGAAAACCAAGAAATGTTAACAATGATTTTTGTAAATTCGTCGGATATATAAGACAATAGAATGATAAAGTTGATATCAGTAATAGGGTGTGTGCTCTTTATAAATGCTTCAATAGCGCAAAACGGAACTCAGTTACAATTATTAAAACATTTTAATTTTCTTTCTTCGGATGTTATGAAAAGTCGTGAAGCTGGTTCTGATGGTGAGCGCAAGACGAATAATTATATTCGAGAAAATTGGGGTGATGGGAAAAGAACGAGTTTCTATAGCTGGGAATATGACTTGAATAGTGATACAGTTTCATTAAAAAGTGAAATGGTAGGCACTTTTTTATACAATAAATCGAAGGCAACAATTCTGATTGCTGCCGATTTAGAAAATTCTGCTGATATAGCAGTTTTATTGGGAATTCAAAATGAATTGTCTCAAATTAAACTTGACGTCAACGTTATGATTGTTGGTGTTACGAGTAAAGATAACGGTCACGATGGATTGGACTATTTATTGACGCACATGCCTAAAAAAGCCCGTGATATTCGATTGTTGATTCATTTAAGTGATATAGGATCGCTAACCAAGGAAAACCCCAATTTAACTGTGATTTCAACTGCCGGAATTTTTGAAGAATTACAATTAATTCCCAACCAATTTGAACTAATAAAAGGAGAAACATCGTTATTGGCTAACAGTGATGGAAAGATGTATTATGAAAAAGGTATTCAGTGCCTGGCTCTATCTTCCGCAAACCAATCTTTATTATTAGATTCTCAATGGGCTCATCAATTGCAGGAGTTCATTGTGCAATGGGTAATAACAAAGTAATAGGCTATTGCTTTTGATAAAGTGGAAATTGAATTTTGAATTCTGATGAATCTCGAACAATATGTCCATCAAGTTGCTCCGTGAGTAGTTCCAAAAGTTCTATCCCAAAACCAGAAGTGTCTGTACTTTTCCATTCCCCCGAATCAGAATAATTTAGAATAACATTCGAATTATCAACCTTGAAGCTTATTTTGACCCTCTTCTTATCAGTCTGTGAAAAGGCATGCTTAATGGAATTGGTAATTAATTCGTTGATTATTAAACCCAACGGAACAATCGAATTTAAGTCGATTTCAATTAAGTCTGAAGTAAATTCAAAAGTAATTTCTTCCTCGTCACTATGTAAATTTTTAATGTCCTCAATCAGCGATTGCATGTATTTTTGAAACTCAATTTCTGAAAGTTCGTTCGATTGATACAATTTACGATGAATCATTGAAATTGTCATGATTCGATTAATGGCAGTTCTAAAATGAGCTTTTGTTTCTTCTGATTTAGTTTCTGAGTTCTGGATTCGTAATAAACTAACTACAATTTGTAAATTATTTTTTACGCGATGATGGACTTCCTTTAACAGTGTAATATTTTCTTTGTTTTTAGAAGCGAGTTGTGAATTAGTCTCCTGAAGTTTATCCCAAATGTACCCATGATGCCTTACATTTTCATATAACAAGTAAGACATAATAATAAACGCAAAAACAATTTCGACAATCATATTAATCAGTTCAAAATTGCTGCGAACAGAAAGTAAGGTTACATGTGTGTTTAGCTCTATAAAGAAATAAATTCCGAGCCCTATAATATGAACGCCTACGAAAACAATAGCCATTTTATAGGAAAGACCGATGAATGCAAAAAGTATAATACACATTATCCAAACTAAATCAGAATAATGTAAAGTGTCATCAATTGTGTACATTGACACATATACCAATATGGAGGCACTAATTGTAAAAAGCCAAAATACTGAATTTGATTTTTTGGAATAATGCAAATACATTAAAGATCCAATCGACAGCAAAAATACGATTGAATAAATAATGAAACCTTGCATTTCAATAAAGGAAAACATTGTTGCAAGGAGTGAGAAAACTACCGCAAATGACAAAGAAAGTCGCCAGGCCAACTTGAATCTGGCTGCTTCGAACAGGTCAGTAGTAAATGATGTATTTGGATTTAAAAAGCTCACCGAAGCAAATATAACAATTGTTATTTCTAAACAAAGAATAGGCAATTGTAGTTATCAAGTTTCCTAATAAAAGGTTAGATATTTAATAAAATTCGACAAATTGGTTTAATGAAAAACACATTTTTAAGATGTGAAGTCTTTCCTTTGAGAATCTTTGAAGCACCTATTTTGTTAATTCATTTCGTCAATTGTAATCCAATTTCTAAAAAAAAATGGTTTCCATAATTTGAAATTTGATTTAAATAGGTTTTTTCATATATTTACCAAAATAATTAATCAACTACTTATGAAAAAACAATTACTTTTAATAGCAACAGTAATCCTAGGATTCACTAATGCGAATGCTCAATGTACGCCTACTTCAAGTTGTACGCCAGACCCTCAAACAACTGGATATTGTACTACTCCTGCTGAAGATTCCAATTTGCCAAATGGAACAGTAGGTGTTCCTTATTCAACTGTAATACAAATTTCTGTTGGTACAACAGCAGGAGGTGGTTTTGCTACAATTACAGATGTTACAATTAATGACGTGACATTACCAGCAGGATTATCTTACACGACAAATCCTTCTAATGGTATAATTCCTGGTGGATCAAATGCATGTATCGAAATTACTGGAACTCCAACTACAGCGGTTGTTGATTTTTCATGTGATGTTGATGCAACAGCAAATACAAATTTGGGAACTGCGCCTTATACGCTTAGCTATCTTCTTACAATTGATGGAGGAACAGCAAGTTTAACTGAGGTTGTTTCACCTGAACTTACTTTGTTTCCTAATCCAGCTGAGGATAAATTAACAGTATCTGTTAAAGAACCAACTTCAATTAAAGTAATTAATGTTCTTGGAACTGTTGTTTTGGAAGAGAAAATTTCTACTTCAAAAACAATAAACGTTTCTGGATTGAAAAATGGAATTTATTTCGTTACGAATACGGCAACTGGTCGTAGCACAAAGTTCGTTAAAAAATAAAAGTTTAAACTTATTTTAGAATGGCGTTTACTATGTAGACGCCATTTTTTTATGCTTAATACCATTCACAACTCTATTTTTCCATTTATAATTTTTGGAGATTTTAAAAGTAGATTTATTTTTATTTTTACGATACACGTAAAAAACGGCTTTATGAAAACTACTTTACTACTTGCATTTGGACTGATGTCCTTTTTTTCTAATTCCCAGCAAATAATAGATAAATGTCTTAGCCATAAGGCCATTCAATATCAAGAATCGTTAACTCCAGGCTATATTGATCAGGTAAATTCTGTTTTTGCAAGGGCAAAAGCGCACCAATCGAATTATTCGCAGGAAAAAATGAATTCGTTGTATACCATTCCCGTGGTTTTTCATGTTGTTTACAATACAGCGGCTCAAAATATTCATGATAGTGTTCTAATTAATCAGATTAAAGTTTTAAATGATGATTACAATAGACTGAATGCCGACACGGTTAATATGCGCTCGGATTTTGACGGTGTTGCAGGCAGCCCTAGAATTGAATTCAGATTAGCACAAATTGACGAGTTTGGAGCTCCAACAACAGGAATTACAAGAACAAACACTTCAACAACTTCCTTTGGTTCAATTGCAGCTGTTACAGGATCTTTTGCAGATTTGGAAAAGGTGAAAAGTACTGCCGATGGCGGAATTGATCCTTGGGATCAGAGTCGTTATTTAAATATATGGGTGTGTAACATGTCGATTAACTTCTTTGGGCAGGAAATCACTGCACTTTTAGGATATGCAACGCCACCGGATGGTTTGCCGCATTGGCCAGCAGGAGCAACTTCTGGAATGAGCGACGGAGTGGTTTTACAATTTCAAACCGTTGGAACCAATAATCCAAACCAAATTGATATGGGAAATGGTTTACAGAATACTTTAGGAAGAACTGCGACGCATGAAGTTGGACACTATTTGGGATTAAGACATATTTGGGGAGATGGTGATTGCACAGCGGAGGATGGAATTGATGATACTCCGAATGCAGATGCAGAATCTAATTTTGATTGCGATGACACGAAAAACACATGTGTTGATAATATTTTGGGAGTTGATTTACCTGATATGATTGAAAACTTCATGGATTATTCAGCTGATGATTGTCAAAATTCCTTTACTCAAGGACAAGGAGATTTGATGATTGGTGTACTTGAAAATGAGAGATATGATTTAGTGCATAATAACCCTGCTTCAATTCAAAATTTGGATGCGACTGACTTAAGCGTTTTTCCTAATCCAACTTCAAATTCGATAACTTTAACGCATAAGAATAATATTACTGAAATCCGACTAATAGGAATGTATGGAACTACTTTGAGCTCAACTATTCCTTTACAATCTGGAAGTACTATTTCCTTAGAGAATTATCCAGCTGGGGTTTATTTTATAAATTATACGTCAGAAAGCGGAATGGTTTTTTCAAAAAGAGTTGTGAAACAATAGGTGGTAGTAGGCTTATTGTTTTATATGAAAAACTCGTGCATCAACTTAGTTGATGTGCGAGTTTTTTTTTGATTCAAATCTAATTGTATTTTTACACTAAAAAGTTGTTGGAACATTCTCATATCGTCCATTTAATCGATTGTATTGATCTAGAAATTCAAGAGCAAGAAAAGCGATACCAATTTGACGCCCAATCTGGATTAAAACAATTGAAATCAGTTGGAGTTGTATTGCACCCGATTTCAATTACAAGAAAGTCGTTTGGATACGCCGATTATCCAGAGATTTCATTTCGTTTAACATTTCCTTTAGACACTTCGAATTTTAGAGATAATAGCGCTATTGAATGTTTCATGGAAGGTGAAAGTTCTGTAAAAGGTGTCTTGCTTAGAATGGATGGTCAGAAAGGTGATTTTCGATTGTTCGCACCTGATTTTCCTGATTGGATAGAAGATAAAGGAGTCGGAATTAAATTGGCTCCAGATCACTTTACCAGTGAAACGATGAAAAGTGCGGTACGGCAAATTACTGAATTGCCTGAAGTGAAATCGTTGTTTGAACAAATTCATGGAAATGAATCCTTTGGAGTAACGTTAGACCCGAATTTAACTATTGATTTTCAAAATAAAACGTTAAACGAAAGTCAGCAAACTGCGGTAATGGGTATCATTGGTAACGATAATTTAGCGATTATTCATGGTCCTCCAGGAACTGGAAAAACAACTACCTTAATTGAAGCGATAGTTCAGTCAGTTAAACTAGGAAAACGTATTTTGGTTACTGCAGCTAGTAATACAGCGGTAGATAATGTCGCAAAAGGATTGCTAGATAAAGAAATTAATATTTTGCGAGTTGGAAATACGCTCAAAGTTGAAGACGTTATTTTTTCCTCAACGCCAGAAGGGAAGATGCAAGAGGCAAAAGAATTGAAAGAAATTAAAAAACTAAAAATTCGGGCCGAAGAAATGCGCAAAATGTCTTATCAATATAAACGCAGTTTCGGTAAGGCAGAGCGAGAGCAGAGGAATGCTTTGATAAAAGAAGTAAAGCGTCTTCGAAAGGAGATTAGAGCTATTCAAGACTATTTTGATGAAAAATTATTCGATAAGGCCGAGGTAATTCTTGGTACACCAGTAGGATTGAAGAATGCTTTATCATCAACTGAACAATTTGATGTATTATTTATTGATGAAGCCGGTCAAATGATTGAGCCAATGGCTTGGGTGGTTATTCCATTTGCTAAATCTTGGGTAATGGCGGGCGATCCGTTTCAATTGCCCCCGACAGTGTTGTCTGATGTAGCATCTCAACAAGGATTTTCAATTTCTATACTAGAAAGAAGTTTTAAGAATTGTAAGAGCATTTACTTTTTAAATACGCAATACCGAATGCGAAAGGCGATCGCCGATTTTTCGAGCCGTTATTTCTATAAAAACGAATTGCAAACACCGGAAGACAGAGAAAATAACGGGAATCATATTACTTTTTTTGATACCGCTGGAACTGGATTTGATGAGAAAACAGGGAGTGATGGTGTTAGTTTAATGAATGAGGGAGAATTAGACTTAGTATCTAAAATAATTGAATCGGAAAAGTTAGATACGCGAAGCTTGGCTTTCATTTCTCCCTACAACGGACAAGTTCAATTAGCGAAGGAACAATTGTCAAATAAAATTAGAATCAGTACAGTTGATAGTTTTCAAGGGCAGGAGAAGGAGGTTGTAATTTTGTCATTGGTTCGCTCTAATACCGAAGCCACAATAGGATTCTTAAAAGATTACCGTCGAATGAATGTTGCGTTAACAAGGGCTAAAGAACAGCTTTTTGTAATTGGCGATAGTACAACTATCGGTCAAGATCATTTTTATGCGTTATTTCTTGAATACATGGATGAAATTGGTGGGTATAGAAGCGCTTGGGAACTTTTGGGGTAAAAAAAAGACCTCGAATTGTTCGAAGTCTTTTAAGTTCAATTTGGTTTATTTACTTTTCAACTGATTTTGCTAATGCCAATAATCCATCAGCAGATTGCATTCCAATTGCTTGTTTAATCAAGTTTCCTTTTCCGTCGATGATTAATAAAGTTGGATATGCTTTGATTTTATACATCAAGGCAGTTTCTGGACCATCTTTATCTTTTTCCATCTCGATTTTAATGTTAATAAACTGTTTGTTGTACACATTTGCTACACGGTCCTCCATAAAAGAAGTTGCGGCCATTCGTTTACAAGGTCCACACCAATCCGTGTAACAGTCAATGAAAACATATTTACCAGTTTTGATGGCTTGAGCTTTCGCTTCAGATAAATCAATATGTTGAAAGTTAATGCCACCTTCTGGTCTAGAAGAAGACACAGATGTCATTAAAATGACCATTATAAACCCTAAACTCAATATTCCGACAATGCGTTTCATAGTTTTCTTTTTTTATTTAGAACGTTAAGTTAATCATTTACTTACACGTTCACTAATTGTTTTTTGTTATTCTTGTTTTTCAAAAGTATTTCAATTGTTACCTTTAAAGCAAAATCCATTCCAAAGTTATGAAAGTTGAATTCGTTACAGATGATCCAAATCGCATAAACGATGTTCGTACCTTTATAAACGAATGGGAGAGCGATCTGGATTTTATTAAAAGCAAAACTTCTGGTTCTACAGGAAAGCCAAAAACAATTCATTTATTAAAAAAACACATGATTGCTTCGGCAAAAATGACTGGTAAATTTTTAAATCTGAAAAAGAACGATTCGTCCTTACTGTGCATGTCAACACATACCATCGCAGGAAAAATGATGGTAGTGAGAGCGATTGTTTTGGATTTGGATTTGATAGTAACTGATATTACTTCAACACCATTAAAAAATCTCGATCGACAAATTGATTTTGCAGCGATGGTTCCGATGCAAGTTGAAAATTCGAAAGACAACATCTCTCAGATTAAAACATTAATTATTGGCGGAGGAACAATTTCTAAGTTACTATGGAATTTTATTTCAGAAATGCAGATTGATGCGTATCAAACATTTGGAATGACAGAAACGATTTCTCACATTGCAATGAGGAAGATTACCATGGATGAAACGAATTACTTCGTGTTACCTGGGGTGGAGATTTCATTGAAAGATAATTGTATGATAATAAACGCACCACTATTGGGAGTTAATAATCTTCAAACCAATGACCATGTAGAAATAGAAAAGGATGGTTCATTTAAATGGTTGGGCCGAAGGGATTTTGTGATCAATAGTGGAGGAATAAAAATTCATCCGGAAATTGTTGAAGAGAATTTATCCGGTCGAATAAACAAGCCTTTTTTCGTCATCGGATTACCTGATAAAACGTTTGGTGAAAAGCTTGTACTCTGTATTGAAGGAGATTGTGTACCAGATAAAAGTGATCTAAAATTGAGTTTGGATAAATTTCACATACCCAAAGAAGTATATTGTTTTGAAAAATTCTCAAGGACAGATAGTAACAAAATTAATAGATTAAAAACCATTGAACGTATAGCGGATGCCAAGAAGCAAGTATTATAAAATATTAGGTCTTCAGTCCTCGGCTTCTGAAAATGAAGTGCGAAAGAAATACCGTTTGTTGGCGATGAAATATCATCCTGATCGAAATGAAAATGAATCTGCACAAGAGAAGTTTATTGAAATTACGGAAGCTTATGAAATCCTTACAGGTAAAAAAGCATTACCAAAATCCGCAAAAAAAACTACAACGACAGCTGCCGAAAAGCAACGAAATAGGGAAGAGCGAGTAAAAGAAGCGCAAAAACGCTATAAGGAACAAGTTTTAAAAGAGTATTTGGAAAATGAGCGTTATTATCAATCCTTAATCAATGGGAAGCGCTGGAAAATCATTCGACTTTCAGCTGTTATTGGTGCATTGCTTTCATTGTTCATTTTACTGGATTATATCTTACCACATCATTTTGAAAAAGATTCTGTTACCCAATTTAAGCGCAATGTAACAGTTCAATCGGGCAGTGGAGTGATAGGATTAGTTAAAACTCAAAGAGAAAATCAGTACTGGGTCAGTCGCATTGATTATGATCTGTTTGCGAGAACAAGAGATGTTTATGTTGAGTCATCATGGATTTTCCACAACGCAATTCGATTGCACACACGCGGAAAATTACATTCAACAACATATCCCATGCATTTCAACTATTATTCTTTTGCGTGGTTATTAGCCATTTTTTTCTTTGTTCCCTTAGGCACGGTTCTTTATAAACGAAAGAAAATAAGCTTTACGTTTTTCTATTTTTTATCTTATTACGGTGTAAATGCGCTAATCGTGTTGTACTTTTTCACCGGAAACCGCTGGGCACATGTGTTGACACTTGGATTTATTTAAACTTCTTCATCGCACGATCCATATCTCGCTTGTCGTCTTGTTCTTTTAAATCTTGACGTTTGTCATGAAGTTTTTTACCCTGTGCAGTTGCAATATCCAATTTGGCGTATCCTTTTTCAGATAGGAATATTTTTAAGGGTATTACGGTATTTCCTTTGACCTTAAGCCATTTTTCAATCTTCTGAATTTCTTTCTTATTGAGTAATAACTTTCTGTCACTGCGAGGCTTATGGTTGTAAAACGAACCATTTTCGTAAGCCGTTATATGCATGTTTCGAATAAATACTTCTCCGTCATCAAAAACACAATAGGCTTCTAAAATACTAGCTTTACTGTCACGAATACTTTTGATTTCAGTACCGGTTAACACAATACCTGCCGTGAACGTATCCAATAAATGGTACTCGAATTTGGCGCGTTTGTTTTTTATGTTAATCGATTTTTGCATTATCAATAAGCTAGAGTGCAAAAGTAATACTTCTATTCAATTTCCTTAAGGTATTATTGAATACATTTGTTTCGTGAAAATTCCATCTAAATACATCGAAAACGCCGTTGATCAAATCGCCTCTTTGCCTGGAATAGGTCGACGTACAGCTTTGCGTTTGGTTTTGCAATTGTTAAATCGCTCCAAGGAAGAGATTGATGATTTTTCACAAGCCTTTCAGCTGATGAAAGAAAATGTGGTAAAATGTTCCAGTTGTGGAAACGTTTCTGATTTTGAAGTATGCTCCATTTGTAGTAATTCAAACCGAGATAGAAGTATTATTTGTGTGGTAGAAGATATTCGCGATGTTTTGGCGATTGAAGCAACTGAAACATATAAAGGAGTGTATCATGTACTTGGCGGTATAATTTCACCAATGGATGGAGTAGGACCGTCGGACTTGAATATTTTATCACTGATTGATCGTATAGAAAATGAAGAAGTGAAAGAGGTTATTTTTGCCTTGAGTGCAACAATGGAAGGTGATACAACCAACTTTTATATCTATCGTAAAATAAAAGATTTCGAGGTCATAATTTCTAGTTTATCAAGAGGTGTTGCAATTGGTTCAGAGCTTCAATATGCTGACGAAATCACTTTAGGTCGATCGATTGCCAATAGACAACCTTTTAGTTTATAGGCTTTTCAATGTACAATTTGTTGAAAAGTCAAATTAAGCTTTCGTTAGTCCGCTTTCATGTTTAGTATCTTTGAGTTTATAACTAAAATTAAAGATTATGTTAAAAGAATTTAAAGCGTTTGCCATGAGAGGCAATATTGTTGACTTGGCAGTTGCTGTTATCATCGGTGGAGCATTTGGTAAAATCGTTACATCATTTGTGAATGATATTCTGATGCCATTATTGGGTACAGTAATTGGGGATAGTTTTGCATCATTAACAATGACAATCAATGGTGTAGCTGTTAAATACGGGTCGTTTTTACAATCTATAGTTGATTTTGTAATAATAGCTGCGTGTATTTTTATCGTTATTAAAGGAATTGAAAAAACGAAAAAGAAGGAAGAAGAAGCACCAGCTGCTCCTCCAGCACCAACCAAAGATCAGGTGTTATTAGAAGAAATTAGAGATCTTCTTAAAAAGTAAATTGCATTTTTAATTAATTGAAAGGATTGAGGCATTAGTTTCGATCCTTTTTTTGTTAATGTTATTTAACAACGAAAGTACTTCCAATTAATTGTTTTACTTTTGTATCAACACCATAACCGGGGTCGTATTGGATTTGACAGCGATAGCGGATGTGTAGTGTAAGCATGTCGAGCGTTGAAGTGAGTCTCGTTAATCATTTGCTTCGAACTATAATTGACAACACGTCATACAGACTTGCTGCCTAATTTGTTAGACAAATTCGGCTTAATCTAGTGGAATAACAGTACACAGACAAGTTCCTTCTCCCACGTTTCCGTCTGTTAAGCAGGGATTAAGAAGGACCAAATTTTACAGAATAGTACTGGTGATACTTCTAAGCCAGTATGAGATTGAGAAGATAAGCGTAATCTTCGGGTGTCTTTGTCCAAAATTACGTCGAAAATGAATCGAAGAATAAACATGTAGAAAGCTGTATTTCTCGTCGTTTGGACGAGGGTTCGAAACCCTCCGACTCCACTTTTGGGAATCCAAAAAACATCAAAACCGCTTAAAACCCTTGTTTTAGGCGGTTTTTGATTTTCAAACAATCAATTTAATCTAAAATAAATCAAATATTTGGGTACCTATTCGGTGACCTTATGTATATTTGTAAATAGGTCACCAGAAACCATTTAAACAACTGGTAATCAATTTAATGTAAATAATATTATTTGCTTCTTTTTGAGTTCGTTTGTACCATAATCAAAGCGGTTATGGTTTAAAATTTAAGCAAATGATATGAAAACATTACAAAACTATCAATTGAGCTTTTTGATTAAACCCGGAAAGACCAAAAACTCAAAAGCACCAATCTATTGCCGTATATCAGTAAACGGCAAGCGTGCAGAGATTTCACTAAAGCGAAATATAGACCCTGCTAAATGGATTAATAAGGTTGGAAGAGCAATAGGAAGTTCTGAAGAATCAAGACTTGTGAATACAACGATTGACATCATCAGTAATAAAATCCACAGTCATTATAACCAACTTTTAATTGAAAACAAACCAATTGATGCACTCGCGATAAAAAACTCCTTTCTAGGTATTTCAGAAAAGAAATATACGCTTATAGAAACATTCAAATACCACAACACACGAATGGAAACTTTAATCGGTATTGATGTTGAAAAAGGAACATATAAAAAATTTGAAACCGTTCTCGGCAAGATTGAACGATTCATTAAACAGAACTACAATTGCGAAGACTTATTCCTCGATGAACTAAACTTCAAATTCATTACGGACTTTGAATACTTCATGAAAACAGAAGATTCAGTAAAACACAACACTGCCTTACGCTACATTCGATGTTTGAAGAAAATCATTAACCTGGCTATGCAAAACGAATGGATCATTCGCAACCCATTCATCAACTATAAATGTCAATATACTAGAGTAAACCGTGAGGTATTGAGTGAAGAAGAATTGCAATTATTATGGACCAGAGAAATTGGCATTGATCGTTTGGATGAGGTTAAAGACGTATTTCTTTTTTGTTGTTATACCGGCTATTCATTTGCTGATGTTCAACGTATTTCCAAAAAAGATTTAGCAAGAGGAATCGATGGTGATTATTGGATATTCACCGAACGAAAGAAGACGGGTGTTACTTCAAACGTTCCGCTCCTTCCAAGAGCTTTGGAAATCATTCAGCGCTATTCGGATCACAAAATTTGCTTAAATGAAGGTAAACTGCTCCCCGTAAAGTCGAATCAGAAAATGAATGCCTATTTAAAAGAAGTAGCGATACTGTGCAAAGTAAATAAGAACTTGACTATGCACATGGCCAGACATACATTTGCAACAACAGTAACTTTGTCAAATGGAGTTCCAATAGAAACCGTTTCAAAAATGCTTGGTCATACTAAATTAACTACTACTCAAATCTATGCACAAGTATTGGAAAACAAAGTAAGTCATGATATGAATGATTTGAAAAGTAAGCTTTCAAATGCCAAAAAAAGCCAAACAGGTACATAATTTATTAAAACTTACGTTCATACTGATAACCTTTAAACTATTAGTATGCTTCAATATTCTAAAAGTCTTGATAAACTACGTCAAGATCTAAGCCTGTTAGAAGAAAAGAATCTTACAATTTTCGAAAAACTTGAAAAGAGTATAGAACTTATAAAGACCGAAAAAAATAATCTTATTAAAGAAGTTAGAAAAAATGGATTTCATTCTATAGAGGATGAAATCCATTTCTTTAAACATATTAAACCAGCGATACTTTCTTTGTTTATTGTTCATTCCACTTGCCTGGCAATTGAAACAATCCGTTCAACTTATTCTAAAAAGGATATTAAGCTTTTGATAAAGAAAAAGCTAAATTTTATTCAAGCCCATTTCATTGACTTTCCTGAATTTGTTGCATACATAAATAGTCAATCCACCAAGCGGGATAGTTTCTATTTTCTTAGGAACTCAAATTCAAAACCACTTATTTTTACTCTGCCTTTGGATACAGATATTTCAACTGGCTACGATATAATTGCAGCGAATGCAATTGCCTTCAAAGATTTGAATGACTACTTCCAAAAGTCTACATCTGTAATACAAAAGGATCAGTTACTGACAAATATTCATTGGACCGCTCCGAAAGTTGCGCTTGCAGAATTAATTTATGCATTGCATGAATCTGGTTCCGTGACCTTAGATAAAAATGACCTCATCGAACTTAGTCGAACATTGGGTAAAGTATTCAATACTGAAATGCCTGATATTTACCGAATGTTCAGTGAAATTAGGGCTCGAAAGAAAGATAGATGTCGCTTTTTAATTCAATTAACCAAGGTTTTGCATACTAAAATGGACCAAATGGATGAACCAAAACCTCCTAACTAAGGTAATACTTGTGATTTTTCCAGTATTAAATTATATAATATTGAATATTAAGCAATTAAAAAAAAATTAGAATTCCAATTCATCACATTAATTACTCTGAAAATTTCTGTGTCTCAAATACAAATCACCTCATTTTGAATCAATGTAAAACCATACAAATCTGTCATTATCAATAGATAAATTGATTTACATACACCTATTCAAAACTTTATTTTACAATAGTTGGGTCGAACTTGTGAATTAAATCCTTCAAATGCCACCAATTTTGCAATACGAACATTAAAAAGAAGCAAATTATGGCAACAACGGTTTTAACAATTGAAGATTTACAGGAGTTCAAAAAGGAACTCCTGCAGGAATTAAAAACAATTTTCCCTGGAGCAAATGCAGGTGTTACAAAAAAGTGGCTGAAATCTACTGAAGTAAGAAAATTACTTGGTATTTCTCCTGGTACACTTCAAAATTTGAGAATTAATGGAACGCTGCCTTATTCTAAAATTGGTGGAGTAATCTACTACGATCATGAGGAAATCCAAAACATTCTCACACAAAACAGAGTTGATAATAGTTTTCAATCATGAACTACATCACGCACTTAACGGCTGTTATTGATGAATTCACTAGAGATGATGAGCTGAATCCTTCGGATATCAGCTTATATCTTGCATTGTTCTATTTGTGGAACATTAACCGATTTAAAAATCCATTGTCGGTAAATCGATCTGAAGTAATGTCTGTTTCTAAGATTGGTTCCAAATCAACCTATCACAAATGCTTGAAAAAATTGCATGCAAAAAATTACATTGTTTATCATCCTTCTCATAATCCAATGAAAGGTAGTTTGATTGACTTGACCATATTTGGGACAAGTAGTAGAACAAGTACCGGTACAAGTTCTGAACAAGTAGCGGGACAAGTACTAGTACCTTCAGTAAACAACTCAAACACTATAAACAGTAAAAACAATAAAAAGAATAATTCTTTTTATTTACCAACTTTTGAAGAAGTGCAAGAATTTTTTCAAAATGATACGGAAGCCGAAAAGTATTTTAATTACTACTCTTCTAAAGGTTGGGTTGTTGGCAATAAAAGCCCAATGAAAGACTGGAAAGCTGCAGCGCGAAACTGGAAATTGAATGCAGAAAAATTCAAGGTTCAATCAAATCCAAGTTCTACTTCAACAGCTGGCCACTTACATGTAAATCAGAACAAAAAATACGACATACCATTGTAGGCAACAGTTCTGAAGTCTCAAAGTTTTAAAATCATAGCTATGCTTGAAAAATGCTATAAAATAGAAAACAACGTCCGTCACTTTAATTTTGCAACGTGTTTGAAGTATCTCAACTTTCTAGGTAAGAAAATGTATGGAAACTCCTTTCAAATTCAATTAAGTGACAAAGAAACTCTTTTCAAACTCATTTCATTTGCAGTTGGTGCTGAAGACGATTGCAAGAACCTCGGGTTAGATTTAAAAAAAGGAATTTTGTTGTTGGGTCCAGTTGGTTGTGGTAAAACAACACTCTTGAACATTTTGAATAATTTTGTCTATCCCCATCAACGTTACCAGGTAAAAAGCACACGTGAAATCGCTAGTGAATTCCACAAAAATGGTTATGAAATCATTCACCGATATGGTAGGCGTGAAAAAGCGTTTTGCATAGATGATCTGGGCGTTGAACAGAACATTAAGCATTTCGGAAATGAATGCAATACGATTGGGGAAATTCTACTGCATCGATATGATTTACATGTGAACTATGGAATTTTAACGCATGCAACTACGAATTTGAATGCGGAGGAATTGGAAAAACTTTACGGGAATCGAGTAAGGTCTAGACTTAGATCCATGTTTAACCTCATCTCTTTTCCTATGGAAACGAAAGATAAGCGAAAGTAAAACTTTCGAAGAAGAAAAACTAAACTATGATCTGGCAGTAAAGGAGGTATACCGCCAAATTATACTTACAATTCATTTTTGAATCCAGCAAGATCTTTTTTAAGCTGTTCCTTTCCAACAGATTTCAAAAAATCAACCTGATTAAGATGGCACTCTTTGAATTTCTTAGTACCACAAAAGCATTGGTCATTTCTACCAAGTTTTTGTTTTGAAAAGATATATTCTAAAATTTGAATTGCTTCTTCATCCGAACTAATTTTTAAATCTTCCTGATAAAACTGACGTACACCGTTAAAATGATGTCGATAATCTCCAGCAGCATATTGCTCAGTCTGATCAAAGTAGATTTGATTAGCGAAAAAAGAATAGATTTTATTCTTCGTGAACTCTAATAAATTAACCCCTTTTAGTTTCATCGCTTGTAACTTATGATCAATGTCAAGGCAGCAAAATCCTATTTCATTTATGTGTCGATTATCAGACCTCTCAATTTTTCCACTTGTTTCTAATACACTAATTACGCAGTGAGGATACGTAAATGGAACTACAATTTTAATTTCAAAGGTTTCCCAGTAATCTCCATTAGTATCGCAAATATCCATTTCCCCAGAAATCAACCAGGCACTATTTGCCTGATTGATTGCCTTTGTGTTTAGCTTTGGAAAAGTATCAAGCAATTTCTTGAAGTCTTTTTCAATCAATTTATCACTTCTTGAAACCATTAGAAGTTGAAGTAAGGTTTACTTTTCTCAGCTATAGGTCTTAAATTCTGAATGTTTCGATTATTTAAGATGACTGGATTGCTAGCTTTTAGGGTTAACCTTCCATCAAGATCTGTTGCAATGAATTTCAAGCTACGCAAGTATTTGTACCATTGAAAATCATATTGAGTATAATAGAAGAGTTTAGAATCATTTCTGAAAATATATCTTTCATTCTCGTCATTTTTTCTACTACAAACGGTTGAAAAATAAGTATCAAGTTCATTCACTGTACTTTTTATGTTGTCACCAATTACTACACCATTATTTTCTGCTTTACATTGCATTTTAGCTGCAAGACTGGTGTGTAAACTACAAGTTGTAACTTCACTTATTTCACCAATGCCAGCTAATGCCCATACCACATCAGCGTCGTGCCCAAGGTCTATACCGATTCTAGTATAGATGTTTTCTATTCCTTGCTCGTTTAGCAAAACCTTCAAGTCATTTCTCATAAAATAAGAGAAAAAGGCAGCAGCTTGAAGCGAACGTTCTGTGGCAGTTTCTTTACTTATATTCTTGCCTCCAAAATAAACAAAAAGTCCATCCCCTTGCAATCGATGAACATATCCGCCAAATGTAAGGCATGTATGAATAGCAGCCTTTTGTATCGTATTTGAAATAACCATAACTGTTAATGGGTCGTACTTTTTAAAAAGATTAGTTGACCCTTTAATGTCGATAAACATTGACACGATGTAATGATTTTCAGTTTCACCACTTTCTTTTAATTGCGAAAAGTCTGGGTGATTACCTGTTTTTTGATTAAAATTCGGAATAACGCCTAATTGACTTGATAATTCTTGCATTCCAGGTAAAAGTTTATTGTCTGGAATTTGCGCTCTCATTTCTGAAAACATCATGCTTTTTCTGATTGTTCCGCTGGCTGCAGAAAAATTTTCGGTGACAACTCCCTTGTTCATTGCCTCACGAATTGTATTTGTATATGGATTATAAATGTTCATTTCTTAATTTTTTAAATTATTTAGTATTGTAACTGTTAATGGAATAAAAAGTGCAAACTGAATTGCAACTAGAGTAGCAACTAGGTGCAGTTTTGCAAATTTGGATTTTAGCCCATTCGCGAGTTGGAATGTTTGAAGTCTTAAATCATTCAATTCCTGTTCTTCTGAAGAAGCTTGAGAACGTTTTGAGAATTCTGTTTCCCCCATATTGCTAACAGACTGAAAAAACAGTAATGAATCTGTTTCTTTCGTTAAATATGGTCGTGATGCAAGAATTGTAATTAGCATCGTTGTTAAACTTACTCCCATTATGGTCAACATAATGACATTAACCCAAAAATGATAGTTCGTTTTCTCTAATAAATTAGAATAAAGCCCCAGCATTCCACCGAATATAAATACACTCAATGTGAGATAAACATTACTCTTATTGTTTACACTATCGAAGTAATGATCATATCTCCCGATACAAAACTTCAATCTTTCCTGCTCCTGTTTCATAATCTTAACCTTTTGATTTTCTCGGATCATTGCCATAACTATTCTTATCACGAATCTTACCGTCACGGCCATGAATTAATACTTCAGATTGTTGATTTTTCGCAATTTCTATTGCAATACTGTTGGCTTCAGCTTGAGTGTTTCTTACCGCTGTTGCTTTGCTGTTTCCAGCTCCTTTTACCTGCCATCCGTCTGGATGTGGTGTTACATGTTGATCTTTCCCTTTCGACATTTGTTCGAATTTTGAGTTATAGTAATGCTCGTCATCTCTCGTAATGACACACGAACCTGAAAGGAAAATTGATTAATTACATTTTGATTGTAGTAGTTCTAAAAAACTTTGTACTTTCGTACCCGTCAAAACTGATTGTTAGTGAATCTTTGGTCGGTGACACTTCCAGTCAGGCAAAAAATCAACAGCTCTCTTCAGGGCTGTTTTTTTATTTTAATTGCTTGTCCACGACAATAAAAGTGCCACCTCTCAAAACACGTCAAAATGTCATAAAATACAATTTTCATTTGTCATGTTTAGTGACATATGTTACATACTGACATTGATTATTGTCACTACTGCACTTTTCTACTCCAAAGAGTTTCCTGTTACCAAGCTGTTTGCTTTGTTCATTTCTTTTGCATAATTAATGCTTTGTATGTATTATATTTTGCAAATAATGTAATACTATTGTAGTATATCATAACACTCTATGTGTAAAAAGCAAATTAACAGAATCAAAGTAGTATTAGCCGAAAGGGGCAAAACAAACCGCTGGTTAGCAAATGAATTGGATAAAAATGAAACCACTGTGTCAAGATGGTGTACCAATGACGCACAACCAACTTTAGAAACACTCTCCAAGATCGCAGAAGTTCTCGGCGTAGAAATTACTGATCTATTACAGAAATCCAATCCACAATCATAAATGCCGTTACCTGTAAACATAGAAAATCTGTTATCTGGCGGATCAGTTGAAAACGAACGAATCGAGTTCAAGGAAGGCTGGAATCCACCTGCTATTTACCGTTCCGTTTGTGCATTTGCCAATGATTTTAGCAACATCGGCGGTGGATATGTAATTATTGGTGTGAAAGCCAATGACGGAATCCCGGAAAGACCAGTGAAAGGAATCCCTGATAATCAGATTGACAACATTCAGCAGCAGATGATCGGATTTAATAACCTCATCCGTCCTATATATCATGCAAAATTAGACATCGAAGAAGTGGATGGTAAGAAGATCATGATTCTTTGGGTACCAGGAGGCTCCAATCGTCCGTATGAAGTTCCGGAGGACATTACTGCAAAAAAGAAAGAATATCAATATTATATCAGAAAATATGCAAGCTCAGTAAAGGCTGGGAAACAAGAGCGGGAAGAATTAATCGGCTTGGCCAATCAAGTACCCTTTGACGATCGAGCGAATACGGATGCATCATTGGATGATATTTCTTTCACTTTATTGAAAGATCATTTGCGTATTACAAAAAGTAAATTGCTAGACTGGACTGAAACAAGATCGAAAGCGGATATTTTGGAACAAATGGAACTGTTATCGGGTCCACCTGAACAACTATATCCTAGAAATGTTGCTTTGATGATGTTTTCGGAAAAGCCGGTACACTTTTTCCCGTATTCACGTGTAGAACTTGTGTTTTTCCCGAAAGGAGCCGGCGATCCTATGTTTAAAGAAATACCTCCGATTTCTGGTCCTGTTCCTTTCATGATTAAGGAAACGTTGAGTTACTTGAATACACATGTACTTGAGGAAAAGATTCGAAAAATTTCTGGTCAACCTGAGTCATTGCGTGTTTGGAATTATCCATACACTGCCTTGGAAGAAGCTGTCGCCAATGCCTTGTATCATCGTGATTATCAGTTACGCGAACCAGTGGAAATTAGAATTTACCCAGACAGCATCACGATTTTAAATTATGGTGGCCCGGATCGTTCAATCAAACTGACTGCTTTCAATAACGATGTGATTAAACCTCGACGTTACCGCAATAGACGATTGGGCGATTTCCTGAAGGAACTGGATTTAACGGAAGGTCGCGCGACTGGTATTCCAACAATTCGAAAAGCCCTGGAAGAAAATGGTTCACCCGCTGCTTTTTTCGACACGGATGATGACAGAAGTTTCTTTGAAACCACACTCTTTATTCATTCTGATTTTATTGAATCATCTGAAAATTCTCAAAAGCTTGACGGAACAACGACGGAAGAACGACGGAATGATGACGGAATGATGACGGAAGAAATTCGGAAGGAATTCGGAAGGAATTCGGAAGCGATAATACTGTTAATTATTGAAAATCCAAATATAACAACCCAACAGCTATCTCAGAAAACAGAGAAATCCCCGAGTACCATCGAAAGATCAATTCAAAAACTTAAAAAAGCCGGAATCATCATAAGAAAAGGACCTAAGTTAGGAGGCTATTGGGAAATAGTGTACAAATAAATACAAGGACGAAAAATATGACCATCCAACAATACATTGACAACCTAAACAAAAGATACCAAACAGGAATTTCTAGAGAACATGCGTACCGAGGTGACTTACAAGCTTACCTTGAGACGCTTCTAAAGGATGTCCAAGTAATCAATGAACCTGCACGCATTGCCTGTGGAGCTCCAGATTACATATTGATGCGAAAAGATATTCCGATTGGGTATATTGAAGCAAAGGATATTTCAGTTGATTTAAAAAGTAAATCACTTAAAGAGCAATTCGATCGTTATCGCGCTTCCTTAACGAACCTCATCTTTACGGATTATTTGGATTTTCATTTCTACCGTGATGGTGAATTCGTAAACTCTATTCGAATCGCTGAAATTGTGGATGGGAAGATTGTTGGCATTCAAGAAAATGTGGCCCACTTCGAGCAATTAATGAAAGACTTTGCTCAGACTATTTCGCAAACCATTAAATCTCCAACCAAATTGGCAGAAATGATGGCAGGTAAAGCACGCCTTCTTGGGAACATTATTGAAAAGGCTGTAGAGTCTGACGAAGAAACAGAAGCAAACTCACAATTAAAAGATCAGTTCAAGGCCTTTAAAAATGTATTAGTTCACGATATTACCCATAAAGGATTCGCAGATATGTACGCACAAACAATCGCGTACGGAATGTTTGCTGCGCGATATCATGATCCTTCTCTTGAGAACTTCAGCCGTTTTGAAGCAGCTCAATTGATCCCTCATTCAAACCCATTTTTAAGAAAACTTTTCCAAAGTATTGCAGGTTACGATTTAGATGAACGAATTGCTTGGATTGTGGATGACCTGGTTCAGATTTTCCTTGCAACGGATGTGGTACAAATCATGCGCAATTTTGGAAGGAGCACAAAACAAGAGGATCCAATCATCCACTTTTATGAAACCTTCTTGGCAGCTTATGATCCTTCATTGAGAAAAGCAAGAGGAGTGTGGTACACACCTGAACCGGTAGTTAATTTTATCGTGCGTGCAGTAGATGATATTCTGAAAACGGAATTTGGATTACCGCAAGGGTTGGCAGATACATCGAAAACAAAGATTAAGGTAAATACCGATGTGCGTGACAACCGTTCTGCTACAGGGTATAAGCAAGCAGAAAAAGAGGTGCATAAAGTACAAGTTTTGGATCCAGCGACTGGTACCGGAACCTTCCTTGCGGAAGTAATTAAACATATTCACCAAAAGTTCAAGAACCAATCGGGCATTTGGCCCAAATACGTGGAGAATGATTTAATACCTCGGATGAATGGTTTTGAGTTATTAATGACTTCGTATGCAATGGCGCATTTGAAGATGGACATTCTACTCTCCGAAACAGGTTTTACCAATCCGAACAACAAACGATTCAAGATCTTCCTAACAAACAGTTTGGAAAAACCTCATACCGATCAATTTAACCTATTCACGCAATGGCTTTCGCAAGAAGCAAATGAAGCGAATGTAATCAAACAAGACACACCAGTTATGGTGGTCATTGGTAATCCACCATATGCTGTTAGTTCAACCAACAAAGGTGAATGGATTCAAAACTTGATCTCGGACTATAAAAAAGACTTGAATGAACGAAAAATAAATCTGGACGATGATTACATTAAGTTTATCAGATATGGTCAGCATTTTATTGACAAAAATGGCGAAGGTATTTTGGCATATATCTCAGCAAATAGTTTTATAGATGGTATTACTCATCGCCAAATGAGAAAATCTTTACTAGAGTCATTCGATAAAATATACATACTCGACCTTCATGGAAACGCGAAGAAAAAAGAAGTAAGTCCAGATGGAACACCCGATCAAAATGTTTTCGATATAATGACGGGGGTTTCAATTAACATTTTTGTGAAAAACAACAAAAATCGTGAACCTTTGGCTAAAGTGTATCATCATGATTTTTACGGTAAACGAGAAGAGAAGTACCTTAAACTGGAAAAGAATGATATTAAAAATTTACACTATAATGAACTAATTCCTGATGCCCCTAATTACTTTTTCAAACCAATTAACACCCAAGGTATTGAGGAATATAGCAAAGGCTTCAAAATTGATGAATTATTTTTTAAGTATGTATCTGGATTTCAAACAAAAAGAGATAAAATAACGATCAATATTACTTCACAAGAATTAGAAAAAGTAGGAGATGCTTTTTTAAATCTACAACCTGATGAAATACGGACAAAATATGATTTGCCTGCTGATGGTAGAGACTGGACGATTCCGTGGGCTAAGGAGGACTTAATTTCAAACAATCCCAAAATCGTTAAGGTGATGTACCGTCCTTTTGATGAAAGATTTACTTTCTATACGGGAAAATCAAAAGGATTTATTGCATATCCTCGGGATGAAATGTTCACTCATTTAAACAATAATTGGAATGTTTCCCTGATTACATGTCGTCAACAATCAACTTTTGATTTTCAACATGTATTTACAAGTAGGCTTAATTCTGATATGTGTAATATTTCTTCTCAGACTAAAGAAACAGGTTACATTTTCCCTCTTTACCTCTGCGAAAATTTAGACGGTCAACAATCAATGTTGAATGAGAGTTATAAATCAAATTTGAATTTTCAGATAACTCAGAAATTTACTGAGATAACCAACCACATATTTGTAGAAAATCCAAATAATCATGTTGATCTTTCCCCTGATATATTGGGCGTAATTTACCCAATAAATATTCTAGATTACATCTATGCCGTTCTTCATAGTCCAGAATATCGAGAAAAATACAAAGAGTTTTTAAAGATCGATTTTCCTAGAATTCCGTACCCAACCAATGCAGATAAATTCTGGAAATTGGTCACCCTAGGCAAAGAGCTCCGCGAGATCCATTTAATGGAAAGTCCTAAAGTGGAAGAATACATTACAGGGTATCCGGAAGATGGTAATAACATCGTCACTCGTAAAATGACATCTAAAAGTCCAGGCTTTGAACGCACAGATGAAGTTAAGAAAACCGGCAAGGTTTGGATAAATGACACACAATACTTCTCAGATGTTCCGGAAGTAGCCTGGAACTACTATATCGGTGGATACCAACCAGCACAGAAATGGCTAAAGGACCGCACCGATCGCGAATTAAGTTATGATGATATTCTTCACTATCAAAAGATCATTGTGGCATTGACAGAGACTGACAGGATAATGAAGGAGATTGATAAAATTGAAATTTAAGCATGGCAAAAAAGAACTATAAGCAGCCAGTCCAACATTTCTGGGAAACAAATTGGTTTAAAATGCTCGGATTCTGTGTCGCAGCAGGATCCGTTGTTGCCACTGTTCTCGTTTTCTATTATCAAAATCACGAGAATGATTTGAAGGAGAGATTTCAAGATAAACTAGAATTTCAAAAACAAGATTGTGAAAGAGATAATAAGGAACGAATCTTGAATCTCAAACTCGAAATACAATCAGAGTATTTCGTGCAGCCAAGTCCAAATTCACCGACTGCAGTAAAAATGGAAAAAGTTTTTGAACGAATTGATAAATCCAATATAAAATGAAGCAACTCGGAAATATAGTTAAGGTAATAGTTCCGCTTTTAGGATTTATTTTACTCATTGGAATTATCATTTTTATTTTCAAATCTGAGAATGATGATTTAGAGATTGAGATCGATAATTTGAATGCTGAATTACAAATTCAAGATTCAATTCAAAATAGCCTCTATGATGTAATCGATACTTATCAAGGTATTTTAGATTCAGCAAGATTAAGTAAAGTTGATTGTCCGCCGAACCTAGGATATAAGTTAAATGGAAGATCCCTAACGAGTGATGATTTATTCGATATGCTTTTAGATTCATGGGATGAAAATGATAGTTTACAAATCGAACTTGTGCGCAACAAAAATTACCTCGAATACATTAGGATGAATTGGGGATTGGAAGTATCCCACTCGAATGACTCCTATACTATTCAACCCAAGAAAGGTTCACGAATTCAAAAAAACGAAAATCGTTTGTTTGAATTAGAAACTTTGATTAAAAAGATAGAACGAAATTATCCAATCAAATATAAAATCGAATCTGGTGATGATTACATAGTAGTAAAATTCCTCCCCAATCAATTAGATACTGCAATGTATTTATATCCATATTTTAAGGATCGGATTAAGAAAGAAAAGGACGGATATATTATTCTCAAATAATATCATTAAATCGATTAATTCATGAGGTTAAAATCTAATAATGATGAAGTAATTATTTCTAATTAAGAAGGAATGATATCAACTCTCATAACAGAGTATTATAGACTAATGCTTTCGGAAACAACCGAGGACAAAGAGGAATCCTATTCTAAGGTTGTTGATGCTGGATTTCAGATATAGAAGAAATCAGAACATTGATGGGTAATTTATAATTAATGTTAACCCTACAGATAAAAAACTTCAATTTAATCTCAATTATTTTTCGATTAAATCCATCGTATCAAGTTCCTCTGTTAAAAAACTAAGATTCCTTGATTGGGAGATTGTGAAAATATTGATAATTAGCTGTAGAGTTAGGAAAGTTCCATATATAGTTAAAAAGATCACTAAAAAAACTCCTAACGTATTAACTATAGCTTCTATATATTTATTGGGGGCCACTAATTCCAACAGAGTCATTAGGTATAATACTAAAAAGATAATTAAAAATGAAAACTGTAGAATTACAATTAGAGCATACTTTGAGGTTACCTTTTGTATATAAGAGTACTTATCATTTTCATTCCTAAGGATTTTTGATATTTGAATTTTTGATATTTTCTTTATCATATTCTCATCCCCTAATGTAGAAACAAGAATAAAACCAGAAAGACTGAAACCTATAAGTCCACCAAAAAATGGAATATTTAATTCAAGCTGTCTCTTATACACATCTGACGCTGCCGACGATCTACTCTGTGTAG
>CAJXRM010000005.1 GCA_913059205.1 uncultured Flavobacteriales bacterium | reverse complement strand
CGAGATTTCTGCCTGTCTCGTGGGCTCGGAGATGTGTATAAGAGACAGATTATATCCGTTTACTTGAGAAAATACTGTTCCAGCACAAAATAATGCTACTAGAATCAATTTCAATTTCAATATAAGTTCGAGATTTTTCATTTTCATAATTGTATTATGTATATTATTTTTCTTCTTGGATTATTGCATTCTCCATTCGCCATAAAGATTCACGAATTTTAATCGTAGAATCTTCATCGTATTTTCCGCTTAAAATCAATTCTTTCAACCATATTATTTTTGAAGGAATTGTTTTTTCAAGTTCATCTTTAGATTTAACATGATTCGGAATTCCATCAGCAGGCTTAATTGACACTACCGAGTTATACTCACTTTGACTGTACTTTCCTTTTTCCGCCTGCGAAAACGCAGGATTCAAACTAAAAGTTAATAAGAAAGCAACAACCGCTTTGAACATCAGAGTTCTGTTCGTTTTACTATTAAACTGAATCATATTTTATTTATTTACAATTATTACCTCTTTCGTTGTTACACTGTTTGCAGAGTAAATACGAAGCATGTATTTTCCGTTTGCTAATTCAGAACCGTCAACGTACTTGTTATCGTAGGCCATTGGCACTGTTATTATTCTTCCAAGCATATCTATAACATCTACTTTTTCAATAGTACCTTCAAACTTAATTGTGAATTTACCATCTAAAGAAGGGTTAGGATATATTACTAGATCTTCGATTGTTACATCATCCAATCCAACACTGTTAATTGTGTAGCAGATAGAAGTAACAGGTGAACAACCTGGTTCAGTAACTTCAACTGCATAAGAACCGTTAATTGGAGCTACATATGAGATGTTCGTTGCACCAGGTAATGGTAATCCAGTACCGCAATCTATCCATTGATAAGTTGCACCTGGAGTTGTGTTATTTGAAACCAACGTTACATCATTTGAGTAACTAACAGTCGCATCAACTACACCGTCAATACTGATATACTGAACAACATTAGTTGTATTTCCATTCGCATCTGTAAATGTCCATGTAACAGGAGTAATTCCTGTTGCAGTCACTGGGAACGTTGTCGTAGTTGTACCCATAAGTGTCCCAGAACAATTGTCAGTTGTACTTGGTGTTGGCAAGGTTACTGAACATCCACCTTCAACCGATGCTAGAACTGGAGCAACTGGGCTAATCGTATCGAACACTGTAATGTTGAATGCACATCCTGCAGTATTTCCTGAATTGTCCATTGCAGTGTACGTAACTGTTGTTGTTCCAACTGGGAACATTTCTCCAGAGAAGTGTGAAGCAGTATAAGTTACTCCAGAACAGTTATCAGAAATAACTGGAGTTCCAAAGTTTACTTGTACATCACATGTGTTAGCTGTTGAATAAACAGTAATATCAGAAGGACAGTTAGAAATCAATGGCATCTCATTATCAACAACTGTTACGTTGAATGAACAAGAGAATGAATTTCCGGCCTGATCAACTACAGTGAATTCCTGTAAAGTAGTTCCAATTGGGAACCAACTTCCTGCTGTAAGACCTGTTCCGTCTGTTTGAGTCATTGCTGTTACGTTACAGTTGTCCATGAATGTTGGAATTGTGTAATTAACACTTCTTCCACAGTTTCCTGGAACGTTGCTAACCGTGATATCAGCAGGACAAACAATTAATGGAGCTTCATTGTCCTCAACTGTAATTGTTTGAGTACATGTTGCCGTGTTTCCAAAATCATCCACTACTGTCCACGTAACGACTGTTGTTCCGATTGGGAATGTCGCAGGTTCGTTATTTGTAACAGAAGCAATATTACAGTTGTCATTTACAATTGGTGAACCAATTGCAACAACAGCCTCACACATTCCAGGATCCGTAGATACTGTCATATCTGCCGGGCAGAAAATTGTTGGAGCTTCTGTATCTTCTACAGTTACCATTTGTACGCATGTTGCAACATTTCCAGAACCGTCAGTCACTGTCCATGTTACTGCAGTTGTTCCAATGTTATAGAAACCTGGAGCATCATTTACAACACTAGCAACAGAACAGTTATCAGAAGTAACTGGTGCGATTAATGTTGTTGATCCTTGACAAGTTCCTGTAATTGTACCGATTGTGATATCAGCTGAACATGCAATCATTGGTAATTCATTATCTGTAACTGTAACTAATTGGTTACAAGTAGCAGAATTACCAGAACCATCTACTACTGTCCAAGTCACAGTTGTTGTACCCAATCCAAATGTTGCAGGTGCATTGTTCGTTACCGAAGCAACAGAGCAGTTATCCGCTGTTGTCGGAGAACCTAGTACAACACCCGTTGCATCGCAAAGTCCTGCATCGGCAGTAACTGTAACATCAGATGGACAAGTTATTGTTGGCGATTGGTTGTCAATTACATTCACCGTTTGCGTGCATGTTGCAGTATTTCCTGCTGCATCTGTTGCAGTCCAAGTTATCGTAGTTACTCCTAATGGGAATGAAGCTGGTGCATCATTCGTAATTGAAGCTAAAGTACAGTTATCTGAACCTGTTGCTGTTCCTATTGCAACTCCTGTCGCAACACAAACTCCTGCGTCAGCTGGAATAACTATGTCAGCTGGACAGTTAATTTGAGGCGCTTCATTATCTATAACAGTAACATTCTGTGTACATGTTGCAGTGTTGCCTGCACCATCCGTTACTGTCCATGTTACAACTGTTGTTCCTAATGGATATGTAACTGGTGCATTATTTGAAGTTGATGCAACCGAGCAGTTATCAGAAGTTGTTGGAGTACCTAAAGCGACGAATGAAACGTCACATGCACCACCAGCTGTTCCAATAACAACATCCGTAGGACAAGTAATTGTTGGGCTTTCATTATCCTGTACAGTAACCGTTTGCGTACACGTTGCTGTGTTTCCTGCGTTATCAGTTACTGTCCAAATAACAGCAGTAGTTCCCAATGGGAATGTAGCAGGAGCGTTGTTCGTAGTTGAAGCAACGCCACAATTATCAAAAGTAGCAGGTGAAGTTAATACCACCATAGTTGAAACACATGATCCTAAATCAGCGTCGATCGTAATTGGACCTCCACAAGCGATTGTTGGATTTTGTGTATCAATTACCGTAATAGTTTGATTACACGTAGCTGAGTTACCTGCTGCATCTGTAACAGTCCAAGTAACTGTTGTTACCCCTAGAGGATAAACAGCTGGAGCGTTATTAATTATCGTTGGTGACCCAGTACAATTATCTGAGACTAATGGAGTTCCAAGAGATAAAGTAGAATTCGTACAAGTTCCAGCATCCGCAGCTACCGTTTGGTTAGCTGGACAGAAAATCGTTGGAAGTTCATTGTCTTCTACTGTTACGTTTTGCGTACATGTTGACGTGTTACCTGCATTATCTGTGATAGTCCAAGTAACAACTGTTGTACCAAGAGGGTAACTCAATAATCCGTTGTTCGTTACAGAAGCAATAGCACAGTTGTCAGTAGCTGAAGGCGAACCTAAAGCCACACCCGTAGCGAAACAACCACCAGGATTTGTATTAACCGTTACATCAGAAGCACAAGTAGCGATTGTTGGCGCTTCCGTGTCATTGACTGTAATTGTTTGAACACAAATACTCGTATTTCCAGCATTATCTGTTGCAGTCCATGTTACGTTTGTAACTCCCACAGGATATGTTCCTGTAGCGTTATTAGTTATCGTTACAATTCCACAGTTATCAGTTGCAGTTGCAGTTCCGATTGCAACCGTAGCACTACATGCACCAGGCGTGTTGCTTACAACAACATTCGCAGGACAAGTAATTACAGGGTTCTCAGAATCGATTACAGTAACGATTTGATCGCATGATGAACTATTTCCAAATGCATCTGTTGCCGTCCATGTAACTGTTGTGTTCCCTAATGGGAAAACAGCAGGCGCATTATTCGCATATGTGATTGTTGATGAACAATTATCAACAGCCGTTGCAGTGCCAAATGCTACAGAACTAGCATCACATACTCCAGGATCTGCTGAAACCGTAATATCTGCAGGACAAGTAATTACAGGAGCTATATTATCCTCCACTGTAACCACTGAAGAACATGTCGATGAATTTCCGTTGACATCTGTCACAGTTAATACTACAGTGTTTGCTCCGATATTAGAACAATCGAAGTCCATGATATCCAAAGTCATCGAAGCTATTCCACATGCATCGCTAGATCCGTTATCAATATCCATTGGCGTGATTGATACATTTCCTGTTGCATCTAATTGAGCAGTGATGTCTTGACACAAAGCAATTGGTGCAACGTTATCCTCTACCGTTACAGTAGATGTGCACGTCGTTGTATTTCCATTGTTATCTTCTACTGTTAATATTACAGTGTTAGCACCAACGTTTGAACAATCAAAGTCCATTATGTCTAATGTTAATGAAGCAATTCCACATGCATCATTTGATCCATTATCAATATCACCAGGCACGATAGAAACATTACCTGTTGCATCTAACTGAGCAGTGATGTCTTGACAGATGGCGATCGGTGCAACATTGTCTTCTACCATAACTGTTGAAGAACAAGTTGAGACGTTTGTATTATTATCTGTTACAGTTAAAATAACAGTGTTGGAACCTACATTAGAACAATCAAATGATGTTATATCCAATGCCAATGACGCAATTCCACATGCATCGCTCGATCCATTGTCAATATCTCCAGTTGTAATTGTTGCGTTTCCTGTAGCATCCAATTGAACTGTGATGTCTTGACACATCGCTACTGGAGCAACATTATCTTCTACTGTTACTGTTGAGGTACAAGTAGAAACATTTCCGTAAATGTCTTCCACTGTTAATACAACCGCATTAGCACCAACATTTAAACAGTCGAATGATGTTACATCAATTGATGTAGTAGCAATACCGCAGTTGTCAGTTGAACCACCGTCGATATCAGCCACTGTTATTGAAGCATTACCTGTTGCATCCAATTGAACGGTAATAGTATTACAAACGGCAATTGGTGCTTCAGAATCCGTTACGGTAACATCGAATGAACAAGTTGAAGTATTTCCTGCCTCATCTGTAACTTCGAAAGTATTGGTTGTAGTACCAACTGGGTAAGCTGAACCAGAAGGTAAACCGGCAGTTTGAGTAAACGGTAATCCAGTCAGTCTTAATTCTGTGTCATCAATTAAAGTTCCATAATGTCCAGCCCAAAACTCAGTATCTTTTGAACCATGCGTAATTCTAACAAAACGAACTCCTGATGGGTATCCACTAAAAGTGTTCGTAACGTTTTGCCAAACATTAGTAGAAGCTACAGGAGCTCCCTGAGATCCCAAATTATAATTTGCAATTACTGTCATAGACGCATCTAGAAGTTCTGCATTGAAGAAGTATTCATCTGTTGGAGAACAACAAGCACTAGCCTTGTACCACTCGCTAACAAAAATATCAGGAGATCCATCAAGATATGCTGCTGGAAAACCATTAGAAACAAGATCAACTACTTGATTTTTCACATTCCAACTGAATGAACCTGTAAAAGCTGATGTTCCAGAATGAGATTCACCATAAGCACCTGAAGGTATCCAACCATTCCCGCTATTATTTGTGATAGTCCATCCAGTAAAGTCATTTGATTCACCACCTCCATTAATAATAAGATTTGGTGAAATAGAACAATTATCTGTAACGGTTGGTTCAGTGAAAGTAACAATTGCTTCACAAACACCTGGATCGTTAGTTACTGCTATATCACCAGGACAAGTAATTATAGGTGCAATATTATCTTCAACAGTTACTGTTGCTGTACATGTTGAAACATTTCCATTGTTATCAGTAACTGTCAGTGTTACTATGTTAGCACCTAAATCATCACAGTTAAAAGTGCTTGGAGAAACTGTTACTGAAGCTATTCCACAAGCATCATTCGACCCATTGTCGATATCCGTTGATACAATAGAAGCAGAGCCTGCAGCATCTAATTGAACTGTTACGTCTTGACAGATTGCAATTGGAGCAATGTTATCTTCAACCGTTACTGTTGAAGTACACGTTGAAGAATTTCCGTTTACGTCAGTTGCTGTTACAGTAACTGTATTAGGTCCTACGTTTGAACAATCAAACGTTGAAATATCAACAGATGTAGATGCAATACCACAAGCGTCCGAAACTCCAGAAGCAGGAACTGGTATGAAAGCTACATAATCGTTTGATGCGGTCCAAAGCGCACTATTTCTACCTGGAACAGTTAAACCATCTGTACCATTGGCATTTTCAATACCCATTGTTTGATTTGAACCATCCGAAGTTACTTGAGTTGTATGAATTTCAATAATGTTAGAAGTCTCATATAAAACCACTTGACTAGTTACGTCAGGTGTCGAATTTGGAAACAATGGCATATTAACAATACTCACAATCAATTGTCTGTTTGGCGCTGTACCTATAGTTTGATACAATAAACTTCCACCTCCTGGAGGGTATAAATCATCCCAATCGAAAGCAATAACATTATTCACAGCATCATTTGTAGGAATCACCCCACCTTGACAACAACCCTGACTAACCGCTGGATCGAATGAAAGAAATCCATTTGATGAAAGATAAAATTGAGTATAAGTATTGCCGTAGAAATCAAAATTAAATCCGACTGGTAAAGCACCACTCACTGCATCATCTCCTAAAAATACGTTAGTTCCGGCTGCAGCAGATGGAGCGAAAGTTCCTGTTTGATCAAGAATATAACCAGCAGGCATATTTGGAACAACATCTCCTGGGACAATAGTTGCATTTCCTGAAGCGTCTAATTGAACTGTAATATCACTACAATTTACAACTGGAGCAACATTATCTTCTACTGTTACATCAGCATTACATGTTGAAGTGTTTCCAGAACCATCTGTTACAGTTAACACAACCGTATTAACTCCTACTTCAGCACATGTAAATGAATTTGGAACAACCGTAAACGTTAATGGACCACAAGCATCAGTTGAAACTCCGTTAACATCACTACCTGCAATACTCACATTACCTGTTGCATCTAATTGAACCGTAATATCCTGGCAATCTGCAACAGGAGCAACATTGTCTTCAACTGTTACAGTTGAAGTACAAGTTGATGCGTTACTATATAAATCAGTTACAGTTAAAACAACAGAGTTAGCACCGATATCAGCACATGTAAAGTTTGTAATATCAGCGGAGTAAGACAAAATTCCACATGCATCAGTTGAACCGCCGTCGATATCTGTTGCAACGATTGAAGCATTTCCAGCAGCATCTAATTGAATTGCAATATTTTGACAAATTGCTGCTGGTGCAACATTGTCTTCTACCGTAACTGTAGCATTACATGTTGAAGAGTTACCGTTATTATCAGTTACAGTTAAAACAACTGCATTAGCACCAATATTACTACAATCAAAAGTTGTTATATCCAACGAAAGACCTGCGATTCCACAGGCATCGTTTGAACCGTTGTCAATCTGCGCGGCAGTAATAGTAACATTACCTGTTGCGTCTAATTGTGCAGTAATATTTTGACAAATTGCAATTGGATCTACGTTATCCTCTACCGTGACAGTTGCATCACATGATGAAGAATTTCCATAAATATCCTCTACAGTTAAAGTTACTGTATTTGCTCCTACATGCGAACAATCAAAAGCCGTTTGAGAAGTCGTTAATGTTGCAATTGAGCAATTATCTGAAGATCCACCATCGATATCATTTGCAGTGATTGTTGCATTTCCAGCAGCATCTAATTGAATTGTTATTGGAGTACAAACTGCTATAGGGTTTTCATCGTCGGTAACATTTACATTTTGAATACATGTAGAAGTATTTCCAGAATTGTCAGTCGCTGTCCATGTAACTACCGTTGTTCCAACTGGGAAAGGACCCGTAAACGATGGCACAACTGAAACAAGTGTACAATTATCTGTTACTGTTGGCGAACCTAAAAGCGTTGCAGCTTCACAAACACCTGGATCGTTAGAAATTGCAATGTCTGAAGGACAATCAACAAAAATAGGCGCTTCATTGTCCTGAACTGTTACATTAAATGAACATGTATTGGTGTTTCCAGAAGCATCAGTAGCTGTATAAGTTACTGTAGTTGTTCCCAATGGGAAGACTGATCCTGGAGCGTGAGATGAAGTAAATACAACACCAGGACAGTTATCCGAAGCAGTTGGTTGAATCCAACTTACTGTAGATTGACAAATTCCAGATTGAGTATTTGCTGTAATATTAGCTGGACAACCAGTAATTGAAGGGTTTTGATTATCAACAATAGTTACATTAAAGCTACATAATGTTGTATTTCCAAATTGATCTGTAATTTCATAAGACTGAGGTGTTGTTCCAACTGGGAATAAATCGCCAGATGTATACCCTGCTCCATCAGTTTGAGTAGTTGTAAATGAGCAATTGTCAACTGCAACCATATTATATGTAACAATGCGACCACAATTATTGGTAACAGCATTAAGTGTAATATCTGAAGGACAAACAACCATTGGTGCTTGAGTATCTTGTACCGTTACATTTGCAGAACATGTCGAAGTATTTCCATTGTTATCTGTAACTGTTAAAACAACTGTGTTCGAACCAACATCTGCACATGAGAAATTTGATTGATCCAATACCAAAGAGGCAATTCCACAAATATCATTTGAACCATTATCGATATCTCCAGTTGTAATAGAAGCCATACCAGCTGGGTCCAATTGAATTGTTACATCTTGACAAATCGCTGTAGGATCTATGTTATCTTCAACTGTTACTATTGCTGAACAAGTTGAAACATTGGTGTTATTATCTGTTACGGTTAATATTACCGTGTTTGATCCAACATTAGAACAATCGAAAGTTGTTACATCCAATGCCAATGATAAAATCCCACACGCATCGTTTGAACCATTATTAATATCTGAAACTAAAATAGAACCATTTCCTGAGGCGTCCAATTGAACTGTAACCGGTTGACATATCGCAGCTGGCGCTACATTGTCTTCTACTGTTACAGTCGCATTACATGTTGAAGTGTTTCCGTTGTTATCTGTAACAGTTAATTCAACCGTATTTGCACCAACATTTCCACATCCAAAGATTGTATTATCTAATGCAAGATTTGCAATTCCACAAGCATCGTTAGAACCATTGTCAATTTGAGCTGGAGTGATAACACCAACTCCGAATACATCCAATTGAACTGTAATATTTTGACAAGTTGCAATCGGATCTATATTATCTTGAACCGTCACTGTTGACGAACAAGTAGAGACATTAGCGTTGTCATCTGTAACTGTTAGAACAACTGTATTTGCTCCTATGTTAGCACATGTAAAGTTTGTATTGTCAAGTGACATTGAAGCAATACCACAATTATCGTTTGAACCGTTATCGATATTAACTACGGCAACCGAACCATTTCCAGCGGCATCAAGCACTACTGTAGCTGGTTGACAAATTGCGTTAGGCAATGTATTATCTTCGACAGTAACTATCGCGTCACATGTTGTAACGTTACTATTATCATCAGTCACTGTCAATGTTATTGTATTGGCTCCTACATTAGCACATGTGAAGCTTGTTGTTGAAGCTGAAACAGAAGCAATACCGCAATTATCTGCAGCAGTTAAACCTCCAATATCATCTGTTGTAATTGATCCATTTCCAGATCCATCTAATACGACTGTAACGTTGTTGCATGTTACAGTAGGAAATTCGTTATCCTCAACAGTAACTGTTGCATCACACGTCGCAGTATTTCCATTATCATCTGTTACTGTTAAAGTAACAATATTAGTACCAACCGTTGTACAATCAAATTGATCAGAACCTAAGGCATTAGGAATTGACAATGTAGTTGGACAGAAATCCGTAGAACCTCCGTCAATATCAGCAGCAACTATTGTTGCATTTCCAGTAGCATCAAGTACAACTGTAATATCTTGACAAACAGCAATAGGAGCTGTTGCATCAACTGTTACAGTTACAACTGCAGACATTTGAGTTTCGCATGATGAACAAACATTCACTCCAGTTACCCATGCAGATGTCGTATTCATGTTAGATAAAGTTCCATCGAATGTATTCGCAGTTGCATCATCTAAAACTCCACCTGTACCATCTTCAAACTTATAGTAAGCATTTAAATTTGCTTCATTTCCAATTAAACACGTGTACAAATTAGATGCTATTTCAGATTGTGACTTAGCCACTCCCCAAATTCTAACTTCATCGACTCTTCCATCCAAGTAATCACCATACCAAGTGGAAATAGCAGTATATGTGCATGCTAAATCATTTGGTATTGAAAAGTTTCCTGCTGTAGTAGCATCTAAGGATCCATCAATATATAAACTTGCGGAAGTTGAATTAAAACTTACTGCAACATGATGCCAATTTCCAGTTGTAAGCGGAGTTGAACCTGCAATAAAACCAGTTCCATTGGCAGCATGAAAATACAACACGCCTGGAGTACCTACTACAGGTGTACCTCCAGGCCCTGAATATGTACCAATATTAAATGCAGCATATGTATTCACTCCATCATGTTGCTTCGCAAAAATTGGTTCTGCATTAAGCGCATCAAGGTTGACCCAAGCTTCAATTGTTCCTTCTGTTGTATTGTTCAATACTGCATCAGAGACAAAAACACCATCATCAATTCCATCAAAATCTAACGCACCAGATAGGCCTCCTGAAGCCATCACATTAAAATCAGTTGTTGCAGCTAAATTACCAGTATTAAAAATTACTGGACTTCCTGTTCCTGGCAACGGACCATCAACTACTGAATTATCTGAATCATCACGTAAAAAATAATCAATACCTACTTGTGATCCATTTATTTGAATATTGGCCGAAGTGTTTGGACAAATTTCTTGATCCAACGGAACAACGGTTTGAAGAGCTGGTGCTGGCACCTCTACTGTTAATGCGTTACAGTCGTCATCAATACCGTTGCAATCAACTTCTGTTGCACCTGGATTTATTGCGGCATTATTGTCATTGCAATCACATGCCGCACCGTATCCATCACCGTCAACATCTGTCTGTGCCGGGTTAAATACAGTTACGCAATTATCTGAAACATCATCAATTCCATCACCATCCGTATCTGCGGAAACAATAAGATTCGTTGTAGCAGAATTTTGACATCCAAATAAGTCTGTAATTATTACTGTGTATAAGCCATTATCTGCAGGACCAGCAGGGTTGATAGTTACATTTTGAGTACCATATGATCCTGGTCCAGACCAAGAGTACGTCAAAGCTCCAGCTGCTCCAGCAGTTTCTGACGAGTTTAAGTCGACTGATCCACCAGGTGCAACTGGACCTGTATTCGATGCTAAAGCAGTAACAGTGGACTCATAAAACGAACCAGCAGAAAATGAAGTACAAATAATATATGATCCTGCAGGCGTCGGATTTGCCATTCTATCAAACAATTCAATAGCACCATAGTAAATCCCTCCTGCCATTTGACCACCAGCACAACCGTTATCTGCAAGATTTATACTTGGCGATTGTGCCTCAATATAGACGCGCATATCAAAATTGGCTGCTACAGGAATATAAAGTCTAGTTCCATCGTCGTAAGCCTGGACTGTAGTTGCAGCTCCAGCATCAGTAAATGAAATTGTGCACCTTGTATTAACAACTTCCGTTCTATTCACTCCAAAACTTCTGTATGTATATTGGGTAGTTCCCGTATATACTAAAATACCATTCGCAAGATTTGATAATCCTGAATTATAAGTCATGTTGTCCATTGCTGCTGGATCACATACTGGTGCGTTTCTATTCGCATCAATAATTTGAGACAATGTATAATCCACACCAAATAGCGTACAAGGAGAATTTCCATAAGGATTCCAAGAGGCATTGGTATAGCGGAAAATAGTTCCATTTATTCCACTATTGTTAGGTTCTCCAATTATATCTCCACCACCAGAGCCACAGATAATTGTAGGAGTGAATCCACCTGGATTAACCGTAATTACTGTTCCAGCAGGGTCCGCCACAGAAAGCGGATTTTGCGCCAAAACAGGCGAAACAATTGTAAGTACTGCTAAGAGTAAAGTCGTTAATAACTTTTTCATTGTTTAATTGTTTTAAAAGAATATATATTTGAATCCACAGCCACTATAATGAAATATTGACCAGGTTGAATCTCGCTTAAATCGAAATTAATTTTTTGATTAACTGTTTTTTCGTTTATTTCCTGTAATAGTTTTCCATTCAAATCAACCAATAAGCAACGCACTGGATTTTTACTTTCTTCAGAAAACAGAATCGTTACAGGTCCCGTAGTTGGATTAGGATAAACTTGTATCCAATTATCCAATTTAACTGTTAAATCGCTCACTTCAAGTACAGGAGAAACTACTGCATCAAAGCTTAAGTTATCAATCCAAGCCATGGTGTTTGGTCCAGGATCATTCGCATTTGAATTGTAGATAGAAAATTCAATTAAACAACTATCTGCATTACCTGTAAAATAATCTATTGGAACAGCGAACCTGTGATAAGCTGGAACATTTTGGTGTTGATACCACTGTCCAAACCCTATTTGATTCCCATTTTCAAACATGGCAACACGAATAAATAGCGTGTCATCATTATCAGGACTGTATTTGTAATAACCATATAAAGTGTCATAATTATTGTTCACTTCAAATGACGGCGACCAATTGTTCAGGTCCGCACCACTACTTAATCTTGAATAATGTGAATTTCCTTGATCAAAATAATTTTTTAATGTGATTGCATAATCTCCAGCATACGAATCTGGTGTTTGTCCAACAACATATGGAGATTGACCATTCTGATCGTCATCTGAAATCCACGAAACTGCCTTTAATCTAGAAGCTGTTGACCACAATTCAATTTCATTATTTGGGACTTGTTGTGTAGCACCTATTAATCGAATATTGTCAATTGAAATCGTACTTGTTGGTTCGTTGAAGCCACCGAAAACATTGGTATTTGTGAATGCCAAAACAATTGAATCAGGGTTCAAACCTGAAAAATAGTTAATGCCCAAAGAAATGTACTGCCATCCAGAAGACGAACCACCAAGTTTAAATACCGTATCGGCAATGGCATTAGAGTTTTCCTTCAATTGCAATAATATCAGAGCTGAATCATTAGCCGCAATACTATAATTTGCCCAAAAAGTTAGTGAATCAGGTCTTTCAGTATATGGAATTCCTCCTGTTAATCCTGACGGACCCGGAGTTCCATATAATATCGCCCCAAGTTCACCTGAAGCATCCTGAGCTAAATTCACAGCAAAACTTCCATCATGAGAAGTTGTTTGTGTAATTCCACCGTTATTATACCAATCATTTAACACATCATATTGAAATTCATCCCATGCTTCAAAACTGAAATTTGGAACCGTTGTAATCCCTGTATAGAAACTTATCACGTTTGAATAAGTAGTTCCAAGAGCATTAGTCATTTTCAATCTAGCAAAATAAATCTCCTCAGTTGTCAATCCATTCAATTCAACTGAAACAAGCTCCGCTCCGCCACCTGACGAAATTGAAGGAGACATTGGTTCAGTATTTCCAAAAGACAGTGAAGTTCCGAATTCAATTTCTAAATTGGTTGCTAAACCAGAATCATTAATTTCTCCATCGATCATTACAGAATTAGCACTTGTTATAACTACTGGTGACCATAATTCACCTGTGGCCAATCCCGAGTTTTGATCGTTATAAACAAGTATTTTACCATTACTGCCACCTACTAATCCAAAGTATGCATTCTTAAAAAATACGCCTCTATTTCCATAATCAGTATCGTTATTCGAAATTAAAGCTGTTTGATTTGACCATGTTGAACCAGCATCATTCGAATACCATATTAAACCATCATTTCCAACTGCGTAACCTTCCAATGAATTATAAAAATGTACACTATTGAACATCGATCCAACATTATCCATTATAACTGACCAGTTCGCCCCACCGTCCGTAGTTTTAATAATCGTACTAATCGAATCATTGGAAAGCCATCCACCTACTGCAACACCTACATTTGCATCAAAAAAGAAAACATCATTGTATTGTCTAGATGCAATTCCACCTGTTAAAGTTAATTCATTCCAATTGTTTCCTGCATCCGTTGATTTCAAAACTGAGCCTGCGTCTCCAACCGCATAACCTGTTGTCGGAGATCCAAAGTGGACAGCGTTTAACCATGGATTTAAATTATCAGAAATTACAGACCAGGAACCACCACCATTTGTAGTTTTCAAAATAGTTCTTATTGCATCATTTGACTTATTTCCGCCAACTACAATCCCATTGTTCGAATCAAAAAAATGACATCCATTGAAATTTCTTGAGCCAGGTGTACCAGGGACGATAATTTGTGTCCAATTGTCACCTGAATCTGAGCTTTTCCAAATATTTCCAGCCCAACCTACAGTATATCCTGTTATTCCATTTGGGAATTGCACATCTTGAAGAATTGCATTCACGGCATCCATTTCAATGTTCCATGATGCTGCAGTATCCACTGATGAAAAAATGGATGTTATAGCGTCATTGAACTCCCAACCACCGACAACAATAAACTTGTCGTTTGGTAATATTTCGACCGCATTTATGTGTCGGAAATATGGTGCCCAGCCATTAGTCCATTGAGTAGGATCTTGAGATCTACCTGTAAAGGAAAGTAAAATGACTAAAATTAAACCAACTATTTTCATATCGAGTTTTACCAATTAATTCCTATTTATTTGTAATTATTACTTCTTTATTTACTACACTTCCTTCTGTGTAAATGCGCAACATGTATTTACCTGAAGCTAATTCTGAAGCGTTAATGTATTTATTATCGTAAGCCATAGGAACTGTAATTATTCTTCCAATTACATCTATCACTTCCACTTTCTCAATTTGTCCTTCGTATGAAATATTAAAGATTCCATTTGTTGAAGGGTTCGGGAATACAATCATATTTTCTGCATTCATATCCTCTAAACCAACATTGTTAATTGTGTAGCAGAATGAAGTTGCTGGAGGACAATCGCCTTCAGTAACAATAACCGCATACGAACCATTAATTGTTGCTGTGAATGTTTGATCGGTAGCGCCAGGAACTGGCTCATTGAACGGACATGCAACCCATTGGTATGTAACACCTGGAGCAGTATTATTTGCTTGAAGAGTTATATCATCTAAGATTGAAACTGTTGTGTTAACTGCGCCATCAATGTCAACATATTGTACTACTGATGAGCTGTTTCCATTACCGTCATTGAAAGACCAAACTACTCCTGTAATTCCGATTGTTGTAATTGGGAATGACGTTGTAGTCGTTGCAGTAATTGTCCCTGCACAGTTGTCAGTTGCTGTTGGAGGAGTTAATGTTACCTCACAACTACTAACTACATCTGGCATCGAAGCTGGACCAATAGGATTAATAGTATCAATTACAGTCACCGTAAACGAACATGAAACAAGATTTCCTGATTGATCTCCTGCTGTATAAACAACTGTTGTAGTTCCTACTGGGAAGTTCGATCCATTCGCATGGTTTGATGTCAATGTTGTTCCAGGGCAGTTGTCAGAAGCAAAAGGCGTAGCCCAGAAAACCGGCACCTCACATTGACTAGCCGTTGAATAAGCTACAATATTGCTTGGACAATTTGAAAGTGTTGGGTATTGATTATCTACAATTGTTACGTTGAAGCTACATGTAAATACGTTCCCACTTCCATCAACTCCTTCATAAGTTTGAACTGTTGTTCCTACAGGGAATACAGAACCTGAAGAATATCCAGTACCATCAACTTGCGTCATAACAACTGGTGAACAGTTATCCAAAGCAATTGGAGTTGGGTAATGCACTACTCTTCCACATGAACCAGTTACTATGTTTTGTGTAATATCCAAAGGACATTGAACATATGGTAATTCGTTATCTTCTACTGTTACTACTTGAGAACAAGTTGAAACGTTTCCTGAGTTGTCTACTACAGTCCACGTTACAGTTGTTGTACCAAGTTGGAAGAACTGAGGAGCGTTATTTGAAATCGTTGCTACTCCACAATTGTCACCCGTTACTGGAGATCCAAGAACTACGTTTCCAGCCACACAAACACCTGGATCTGTACTAACTGTTATATCTGCAGGGCAAGTAATTGTCGGCAATTCGTTATCTTCAACTGTAACCATTTGAATACAAGTTGATACATTACCTGAAGGATCAGTTGCCGTCCATGTTACAGCAGTTGTTCCAAGCATAAATACTGCTGGTGCATCATTTGAAATTAATGCAGAACAGTTGTCCGTCACTACTGGAGAGTTTAATACAATCACAGCGTCACATGACGTTGGATCTGTGTCTACCGTAATATCAGCAGGACATGTAATTATCGGGAATTCATTATCTTCTACTGTAACAATTTGGATACACTCTGCTGTGTTACCATTGTCGTCCGTTACAGTCCAAGTTACGTTTGTTGCACCAACTGGGAATAATGCTGGAGCATCATTCGTTACTGTTGCCACACCACAATTGTCATTTGTCATTGGAGAACTAAGAACAACTCCAGAACCACAAACACCTGGGTCAGTAGAAACCGTAATATCTGCTGGACAAGTGATTGTTGGTAATTCAACATCTTCAACAGTTACAGTTGACGAACATGTTGATGTATTTCCATTGTTATCTGTTACAGTTAACACCACTGTGTTTGGACCGACGTTAGAACAATCGAAGTCCATAACATCTAATGCTAAAGTAGCTATTCCACAAGCATCATTTGAACCGTTGTCAACGTCAGTAGAAACGATAGAAACCAATCCTGCTGCATCTAACTGAACTGTGATATCTTGACAAACTGCTACTGGAGCTACATTGTCTTCAACTGTTACAATTGATGAACAAGTAGATGAATTTCCATTGTTATCCGTTACAGTTAAAATTACAGTATTCCCTCCAACGTTTGAACAATCGAATGATGAAATGCTAGATGTAAGTGAAGCAATTCCGCATGCATCGTTTGATCCGTTATCAATATCAGCTCCAACTAAAACAGCATTACCTGCGGCATCTAATTGAACAGTGATATTTTGACAAACTGCAACTGGTGCAACGTTGTCTTCAAGCGTTACAGTTGACTCACATGTTGAAGTGTTTCCAAATACGTCTGTTACAGTTAAAGTAACCGTATTCGCTCCAACTTCAGCACACGTAAATGTATTTGGAGTAGCATCTATACTTGCAATTGAACAGTTATCAGAAGATCCACCATCGATATCCATTCCAGTAATTGAAGCATTACCAGAAGCGTCTAATTGAACTGTAATATCTTGACAAACTGCTGTTGGAGCAATATTGTCTTCAACTGTAACATTTGCGCTACAAGTAGAAGAGTTACCATTGTTATCTGTAACGGTTAAAACAACTGTTACAACTCCCGCTGGTTGAGCAACATAAGTTGCTACTGGGAATGGCATTGCAGCCGTTGCATTTGTTGTTTCACCGTCAAGTGCATTTATTCCTGAGTAAGACCAGTTTCCTAATACAAATGTAGAACCATCAGGACCAGAAGTTGAATTTCTATATACCCATCCATCTAAATAATCCCAAGGAGTTCCTGTTCCGTCTAGGTTAATATCTCCAAAGACATCAACAACACCACCAGAGTAGAATAATTCAATAGCGTCATCACCATTGATTCCTACTGCGGCAGTTGTAAAGTTAGGAGCAAAGCCGAAGAAGTTAGTGAATTCTGGAGATTCAGAAGCTACGTAAATGTATTGACCAGCAGAAGCAGATCCAGAGAATGTATATTCTTCCCCATCGGTTCCACCACCGTTATTTGCAGATCCAATTCCGTATAATGATAAATCAGCGATATTATCTTTTACATAAAGCTCAACTGCCTTTGGAATACCTCCTGGCAATGGACCATCAACAACACCCGTAATAATAAGAGATTGAGATGGATCAATTACTGGAAGATCTGAACAATCAAACATTGTTTGAGAAGCAGAAATTGAAGCAATACCACAAGCATCTGAAGAACCACCGTCAATATCATTAGCTGTTATTGTTGCATTTCCTGTTGCATCTAGAGAAACAACTATGTCTTGACAAACTGCAGTCGGAGAAACATTGTCCTCTACAGTTACAGCTGCCATACACGTTGATGTATTTCCGTTATTATCCGTTACTGTCAATACAACAGAGTTAGAACCGACATTCGAACAATCGAAAGTTGAAATATCAGTTGTAAGTGAAGCAATACCACAAGCATCAGAAGAACCTCCGTCAACATCAGCACCAGTTATCGAAGCATTACCAGCAGCATCTAACTGAACAGTGATGTTCTGACAAAATGCGATTGGCGCAACATTATCCTCAACTGTAACAGTTGAAGAACAAGTCGATGTGTTTCCATTATTATCTTCTACAGTTAATACAACCATATTTGGACCAACATTCGAACAATCGAAATCCATAACGTCCAATGTCAATGCTGCTATTCCACATGCATCATTCGATCCATTATCAATATCACCTGTAGTAATCGATACGTTACCAGATGGGTCTAATTGAACCGTGATATCTTGACACATTGCTACTGGAGCAACATTATCTTCTACAGTTACTATTGAAGAACAAGTTGTTGTATTTCCATTGTTATCTTCAACCGTTAAAATTACCGTGTTCGGACCAACGTTTGAACAATCGAATGACGCAAGGCTAGATGTAAGTGAAGCTATTCCACACGCATCATTCGAACCATTATCGATATCAGCTCCAATTAGTAAAGCATTTCCTGAAGCATCTAATTGAACTGTAATGTCTTGACAGATTGCGATTGGAGCAATGTTATCCTCTACCGTTACAGTTGAAGTACAAGTAGAAGTATTTCCGTTATTATCTGTTACTGTTAAAACAACTGTATTCGTTCCAACATTCGCACAAGTAAAGTCCGTCATGTCTAATGCAAGAGAAGCAATTCCGCAGGCATCATTTGATCCGTTGTCGATATCACCTGTTGTAATCGAAGCCATTCCCGCAGCATTCAATTGAACTGTTATGTCTTGACAAATGGCAACTGGAGCTACATTGTCTTCAACAGTTACGGTAGATGTGCATGTTGTAGAGTTTCCTGAACCATCAGTTACGGTTAAAATAACTGTGTTCGCTCCAACTTCTGCACATGTAAATGTATTCGGACTTGCATCCCAAGTTACAATTGCACAATTATCAGAAGAACCTCCATCGATATCCATACCTGTGATGGTCGCATTTCCTGAAGCATCTAACTGAACTGTGATGTCCTGACAAATTGCTACTGGAGGAGTTGTTTCTTCAACAGTTACAATAGCAACACAAGTTGAAGTATTTCCGTTATTATCTGTAACTGTAAGTGTAACGTTATTCGGCCCAACTTCAGCACAAGTAAATGCATTAGGAGAAGCAACCAACGATGTGATCCCACATGCATCAGAAGATCCACCATCAATATCCATTGCTGCTATTACAATATTACCTGTTCCATCCAATTGAACTGTGATATTTTGACACATTGCCATTGGAGCAACATTGTCTTCTACCGTTACGGTTGCAGTGCATGTTGAAGTATTTCCGTTATTGTCTGTTACGGTTAATTCAACGGTATTTGCTCCAACATTTGCACAAGTAAAGTCTGTAATATCTAATGCAAGAGAGGCTATTCCACATGCATCGCTAGAACCATTATCAACATCCATTGGAGTTATTGATACGTTTCCTGTCGCATCCAATTGTGCAGTGATATCTTGACAAACTGCTACTGGAGCAACATTGTCTTCTACAGTTACTACTGAAGAACAAGTTGTTGAATTACCATTGTTATCTGTTACTGTTAATACGACTGTATTGGCACCAACTTCAACACAAGTGAAATCAGTTACATCTAATGCTAAGGAAGCAATTCCACATGCGTCATTCGACCCATTGTCAATATCACCAGTTGTTATTGTTGCGCTTCCTGCTGCATCCAATTGAACTGTGATGTCTTGACAGATTGCAACTGGTGCAACATTGTCCTCGACAGTTACTGTTGATGAACAAGTTGAGACGTTTGTGTTATTATCTGTTACTGTTAAAATAACTGTGTTAGCACCAACATTTGTACAATCAAATGTTGTGATGTCTAATGCCAATGAAGCTATTCCACATGCATCACTAGATCCATTGTCAATATCTCCAGTTGTTATTGTTGCGTTTCCAGCAGCATCTAACTGAACTGTGATGTCTTGACACATTGAAGACGGTACAACATTATCTTCAACTGTTACAGTTGATGTGCACGTTGTTGAATTTCCGTTGTTATCTGTTACTGTTAAAATAACACCATTACCACCAACATTCGCACAAGTAAAGTCTGTAATGTCTAATGTCATTGTAGCTATTCCACACGCATCGTTCGATCCATTATTCACCTGAGAAGGAGTAATTGTAACATTGCCCGTTGCATCCAATTGAGCTGTGATATCTTGACAAATAGCTATAGGTGCTACATTGTCTTCAACTGTCACAGTTGCATCACAAGAAGAAGTATTTCCATTGTTATCTGTTACTGTTAAAGTAACCATTACAGGTCCGACTGAAGAACAGTCAAAATTTAATTTAGAAGCTGCAATAGAAGCAATTCCACATGCATCATTTGAACCACCATCGATTTCTGAAGGAACCATTGTGTAATTTCCAGCTGCATTCAATTGAACTGTTATATCTTGACAAAGAGCAATTGGCGCTACATTATCTTCAACTGTTACTGTTGATAAACAAGTTGAACTATTTCCATTATTATCAGTCACTGTTAATACAACAGTATTATCACCTACTTCAGCACATGTAAAGTCCGTAATATCTAAAGAAAGTGAAGCTATTCCACATGCATCATTTGAACCATTGTCAACTTGAGCAGTAGTGATTGTCACATTTCCTGTTGCGTCAAGTTGCGCAATAATATCTTGACAAATTGCAACTGGATCCACATTATCTTCTATAGTTACCGTTGATGTACACGTTGATGTATTCCCATTGTTATCCTCTACGGTTAAAACAACAGTGTTAGCTCCAATATTTAAACAATCAAACATAGTTACACTTGGTGTAAGCGAAGCTATTCCACATGCATCATTCGATCCATTATCGATACTTGCTCCAGTAATTGTTGCTGCACCCGATGCATCCAATTGTACAGTAATATTTTGACACATTGCTATTGGAGCAACATTATCCTCCACTGTAACTACCGCTTCACATGTCGAACTATTACCGTGTATATCTTCAACAGTTAAAACTATATTATTCGTACCAACATGAGAACAATCAAATACCGTTTGAGATGAAGTGATACTTGCAATTGGACAATTATCTGTAGAACCGCCGTCAATTTCTGAAGCGTTCATCGTATAAGTTCCTGCTGCGTCCAATTGAACCGTAATATCTAAACAAATTGCTATCGGCAATTCATTGTCTTCAACTGTTACATCAAAATCACATGTCGAACTGTTTCCAGCGTTATCTGTCAACGTCCACGTTACAGTTGTTGTTCCAATTGGAAAGAACGTTCCAGATGCTTGAGATGCAACTTCAGTTCCCATTGTACAATTTTCAGTATACGTTGGTGCTGCAAATGTCACAATTGCTCCACAGTCTCCTGGATCATTTGAAACAAGAACATCTGGAGTACAAGCTGTAATTACTGGAGACTCATTATCATTTACTGTTACAGTAAAGGAACAAGTCGATGAATTGGCTGAAGCATCTACAGCTGTATATACAATAGTAGTAACACCTAAAGGAAAAGTAGAACCAGGTCCTTGTGGTACTGGCGCCATAAACACCCCAGGACAATTGTCCGAAGCTGTTGGTTGCGCCCAAGAAACAACTGCACTACAAAGTCCAGGTGTATTATTTACTGTAATATTTGAAGGACAACTTGTGATAGTTGGAGGTTGAACATCTAAAACAATTACGTTGAAACTACATACGGTAACATTTCCATTTCCATCATCATACGTATATTCTTGCGGAGTACTTCCAACTGGAAATAAATCACCAGCTGTTAATCCAGAAGCGTCAGTTTGAGTTATTGTTACTGTCCCACAGTTATCAGATACGGAAGGTAAGGAATAGTTTACTACTCGTCCACAATTATTTGGTACATTATTGACCGTGATATCTGTAAGACATGTTACTACAGGTGACTCAGAATCAATAACTGTAATATCAAAAGAACAGACCCCCGAATTACCTGCAGCATCATATGCAGTATAATTTACATTAGTAACTCCGATATTAAAATTTTGAGTGCCAACATAGTTAATACCTGATGGACTTGAGTTACCAGTAGTAACACCAGTCAAATTCCAGACTAAATCAGTAACACCACAGTCATCCGAAGCAACTGGTTCGACTGGTAAATACGTAGAGAAGCAATTTCCTACCGTATTATTAATAGTTGTATCTGTCGGGCAATTTCCTGATCCAGCCGCAGAGCCTAATGTATAAAAAGTATAATCAAATGTTGGGAAAGAATTATAACCAGGATTTGCATAAAGTTGACCAGAAGCATAGGGATTACCTGTATCTCCCGCAATACATTGTCCACCATCTGTACTTGTAAAAACTAGATAATAGGTATTTCCAATTGTAACTCCCACTGGAGCCCAAGTGACATCAGCCCACAATCCACCACTCGCAACAGCACTTCCTGTGGCCATTAACACTCCACCTGCATTTGGAAGATTATCATATAAAGAAATAGTTACTGTGCCTGAAGCACCAGATTGCAAAAGAACACCAGCTCCTTCAATAGAACTCATCGCCGGAACAAATGACTGTGCTAAATCAGTTTGGCTAAAATTAGCCATACATGTATTTGACGAAAGTTGCTCCTGATCATTCATTGAAGGCCCTCCACTCGAAAAATCTGGTGAAACAATATCTGAAGCACAAGGATCAATTATTGTAGTTGTAAAAGAATAACACTCATTCGGAGCAGATGCCCAAGATGTGGCATTTCTTCCGGGAACTACTGTTGACCCAATTAGATTATCTTGAATCCCCATGGTAGCAGTTCGTCCCGTATGATTGTTATTTGCTGAAAGCATTTTAATTTCTCCAGATGTTTCAAAAAGTTGAATTTGAGCTGATGTCTGATTTGAAGAAGTGCAACAATAACCAACATTATTGAAATTAACAACAAAAACACGATTAGGTGCCACACCAGCAGTAAAATAATTGACTGTAGCACCCACAGTATACATATCGTCCCAAGCGAATGAAATTAAAGTTCTTGTCAATCCGGTTGGTAAAACTTGCCCCGAACAACAGCCTTGGCTAGCCGCAGCTTCAAAACTTAAAAAACCATTTGATGAAAAATTAACTTGTGTATAATTTGTACCATAAAACGGAAAAGTAAACCCAATCGGGACTAAACCTGAAGTACAATCATCGCAATTTGGTAATGGGGTACCTACCCCAGCAATCGGGGTGTATGTGCAACTTGCAACATTATAAACCTGGGAGAACGAATGACTCGTTGCAAATCCAAAAAGGAATGCAAAAATAAAGTTTCTCCACAAATTTTGAGTTAAGTTAGTTTTCATAAAGTGTTATTTGTTAGTAATCAAAAAGTCAAGTTTTCAATTACAAAAATTATTAAATCATTACTGAATTAAAATTTTACTTTTTAATGTGATTTCGTCGCAACAATTGCATTTTCAAAACGCCAAATTTCTTGTCGTAAATTTATCACTTGGGCTTCAGTCAATTTTCCTGCAGCAATTTGATCACGCAAAGCACTGATTTTTTTTGGAACTGTACTTTCAAGAGATTCTTGTGAGGAAAACACTGATGGCTGTCCATCTGCTGGCTTTAAAGCAGTAGTGTTTGTTAATGCGTCGTTTGCTACAGTTGATGATTTTGTTTCCGTTGCGCTTGTCATTTGAGAAAACGAAACATTGGAAGACAGCATAAAGCCTAGAGAAACTAGAAGTAAAGTTCTTTTCATAAATAGTATATTATCATTAGTATCCGCTAATCATAGTGAAAACACCACTTTTAACGGAGCGTAAATGTCTTAATAAATACTGAAGTTTTCAACATCTAAATTTTAAATGTTGAAAACGGATAATATTTTGTGGAATTTGGAGAGGTAGAAATCAATGAATCAGATTGGCTTTAACACCTTTTTGACATTACTTTGAAACTTTCTAGAAACTGGAATTAGAATGTCATTATTCAATTGTATCTCGGTATCGGAAAAACGTTTAACAAAACCAGGATTTATTGCATACGATTGATGGACCCTAATAATTTCGTTTTCGTTAAACACCCCACATAAATCGGACAACTTTGCCCGAACAACAATTCTATCGTGGTCAGTGAAAACATTAACGTAAACATTTTCTGAATTCAAATAGCAAATATCGGATTTGGCAATTTTCACTTGGGTGCTACTGCCTGTTTTTAATACAACAAAATCTCTCGAGAGTTCGTTGTTAAGTCGATGCAGTTCGTTGGCAATATCTGTTCTTGAAAATGGTTTTAAAATGAAGCCATATGGTCGCAATGAAGTTGCACGCATTAAGAGCGCTTTATCTGAAAACGAAGTAATAAAAATAAAAGGAACCCCTGCTTCTTTTAACATCTCACCAAATTTCAACCCAAGATCAACTCCGTTCATCCTAATATCTAATAAGGCCAAGTCTATTTCGCAATTTGAGGTTGCTTCGTTAAATGAACTTTCACTTTCAACCATTCCTGCTACAGTGTACCCACATGATTCAACAATCACAGCCAAATTCTCAGCAATCAACGTTTCATCCTCTACTATTAAAACTCTCATTCACCAATTAATTAAATGTAAATCCAATATTCATTCCTGGCTTTTCACCAAACGAGATACTAACCTTTAAATTTCTTTTTAAAAAAGAGCGGATTAGGGTTATACCAAAAGTTGGGCTTTCCAGGAATTTCGCTTTATCCGCAACTCCAATTCCGTTATCTGAATAATAAAAGCTCCAGTCTTTCTCCCCTTTCTTTAGTTTAATCCAAATCACTTTTTCTTCCACTTCATTTGACCATGCATGCTTGACCGAATTTGTAAGTAGTTCATTTAAAACAAAGCCTAAGGCTTGAGCTTTATCAATTTCTAAATTGCCTTCATCAATTTGAATGTTTACCAGTATATCGCTACTCACTACAGATTCAACTAACACTTGTAAATAGTTCTTAATATTGATACTTTTTAAATCATCTTCAATATATAAGTTTTGATGGGCGAGTGCTAAAGAGTTAATTCTATCTCTGCTATTTATAAGCGCAGCTTTTGATTTTTCATCAACGGCAAAACTCGACTGTAAATCGAGTAAACTGGAAACCACCTGCATATTATTTTTAACTCGATGATGCACCTCCTTAAGTAAAACATCATTTTCTTCGAGTGTGTTTTTCAGTTTTGAATTAAGCCTTTTAACTCTATAGGAAAAAAACAATGCAGCTAATATTAAAAACAGCACTACCACGATAATAAAAATTAAAAGACTACGGATTTTGCGTTCAGCAACAATTACATTTTCTGCATTTTCAAATTTAGCGCGTTCATTCATTAGTTCGAACTCTTTCTTTTCTAATTCGAGTTCACCTCGTACCGTCGCCATTTTATCAGACCATTCTTGGCTACGCATACTCAACGCAGCAACATGATAGAGCCAGCGAACTTCATATGCCTCTTTCCATCTACCCATCTGCTCCAATGCGGACAGCTTCTCGCTATAAAGCGGAACCAGCAAATTAAACCAATTTTCATCACCAACAATTTCTAATCCTTTGTTGGCGAAGTAAATTGTAGAATCAATAATACCCAGTTTATTATAGCAACGAGCGATATTCACACAAGCATTTGGAGAATATCTTCGGTATTTTTTATCGTCCCAATATTTTATCGCTTCAAGATAATATGTAATTGCCTCTCGAGGAGAATTTAAATGTTCTTTTAGGAAACCTATTTCATTTAAAGAAGTTGCAATATGATAACTAGACTTTGACTTTCTTGCTAAAGCCAAAGCTTTTATACTGTACGGAAGTGCTGTACCTATGTTGTCCCCTTTACATTGTACAATTATCGCAGCCAAACGGTCATAATAAATAATCTGCGTAATTAAATCAATTTTTTCCAAATCATTAGCAACATCAATCGATTCTAGTATTTCCAAAGATTTATCACATGCATTAATACTCCTTAAAAATTCTGCATATTCAATTTTGATTCGAATAGATAGGTCCAAGTTCTTGATTCTCTTTTCAATAAAAAGAATCCTGTCATAAATTTCTACTGCATCATCGAACTTTTCAAGTACTTTATATATATAACCTAGTTTCAGATATACACTACACCTATCCTCAATTTGACTCTCTGGAATAGATAAAAGTACTTTTTTATAAAATATTGCTGCCTCCTCATAATTGCTCTCATTAAAGCAGCTGTCTGCTTTTTCTAAAGCAGTTTCATTCGCTGAGGCCAATGTAATAATTGGAAATATAAGATATAATAGTATTAGGATTCTTGAACGCACATACAAGTTTAACGTAAAAAAAAAAGCTATCCAATGGATAGCTTTTAATTCTATAACAGTTCACTGTTAATATCTGTAATGCTCAGGTTTGTATGGACCTTTAACATCTACACCAATATATGATGCTTGATCTGGTCTTAATTCTGTTAATTCAGCACCCACTTTCGCTAAATGTAACTTCGCCACCTTTTCATCTAAATGTTTAGGTAACATATATACATCATTTTCATATGCCGAAGAATTTTTCCATAACTCCAATTGTGCTAAAGTTTGGTTTGTAAATGAATTAGACATTACAAATGATGGATGCCCTGTAGCGCAACCCAAGTTCACCAAACGTCCCTCTGCTAAAACGATTACATCTTTACCGTTAATATTGTACATATCTACTTGTGGTTTAATTTCAACTTTTGTTGATCCATATTTACCATTCAACCAAGCCATGTCAATTTCATTATCGAAGTGACCGATATTACAAACAATTGTTTTATCTCTCATTGCTTCAAAGTGATGACCTTGAACGATGTCTTTATTTCCAGTTGTTGTAACAACGATGTCAACATTTCCTACAACACTTTCCAATTTACGAACTTCAAATCCGTCCATAGCAGCTTGTAATGCACAAATTGGATCAATCTCCGTAACAATAACACGTGCTCCAGCTCCTTGCAAAGAAGCAGCAGAACCTTTACCAACATCTCCATAACCACAAACAACGGCAACTTTACCTGCCATCATTGTATCTGTAGCACGACGAATAGCATCAACTAAAGACTCCTTACATCCGTATTTGTTATCAAACTTAGATTTAGTAACTGAATCATTTACGTTAATTGCTGGCATTACCAACGTCCCGTTTTTCTTTCTTTCGTATAATCTGTGAACCCCAGTTGTTGTTTCTTCCGACAATCCTTTAATATCTTTACATAATTCTGGGTAACGATCAAAAACCATATTTGTTAAATCACCACCATCATCCAAGATCATGTTCAATGGTTGACCATCTTTGAACGCAAATAACGTTTGTTCGATACACCAATCAAATTCTTCTTCATTCAATCCTTTCCATGCATAAACAGGAACTCCGGCTGCAGCAATTGCCGCTGCTGCGTGATCTTGAGTAGAGAAAATATTACATGAAGACCATGTTACGTCTGCACCAAGTTCAACCAATGTTTCAATCAACACTGCTGTTTGAATTGTCATGTGAAGACAACCAGCGATGCGCGCACCAGCTAATGGCTTAGAAGCTCCAAACTCTTCTCTCAAGGACATAAGTCCTGGCATTTCCGCTTCCGCCAATCTAATTTCTTTACGTCCATATTCCGCAAGGCTCATGTCCTTCACTTTGTACGCTAATCTTTCTGTAGTACTCATATTTATTTTATGTATTTTCTTATTTAATCAGTGCAAAATTACGAAGTTCCTTTTGGAATAAAAAATTTGGCGCTTAATAGATGTTAATTCAGCCTTTTTAAAACCAATTCTTCTAAACAATCAATGAACCGATCGTGATCATTTGAGGAAGGAACTAATTGAATTTTTTCACCCCCAAAAGATTCAAATATTTCCTGATATTCTTCCCCAATTTCTATTACTGTTTCTAGACAATCTGCAACAAATGCAGGACTGAATGCCAAAAGTCTTTTGGCACCCTTTTCACCTTGTTCTTCGACCACTTTATCTGAGAATGGAGTAAGCCATTTTTTATCCAATCGCGATTGAAAACAAACAGTATAATCGCCTTCCTTTAATCCTAACTTTTCAACTATCAATCGGGTTGTAGCATAACACGTTGCCTTATAACAGAATTTATTTCTATCGTTGATCTCAGTTTCACACGGTTGATCTTCACAAACATCATCATCTTCATACACTTTGTCAACTTGGCGCTCTGGCAGACCGTGATAAGAAAACAATATGTGATCATAGGTTGAAAGGTCAAACTCCTTAGCTCGTTCAACTATTGAGTCTATGTAGCCTTCCGAATCGTAGAATTGATTAATCAAACTCACTTCAGGTACAACCCACCATTTTTTTATAAGAGTCATTGCCAATTCCAAAGCAGAACCTGTTGATGCACTAGCATATTGAGGAAATAGAGGTAAGACAATAATATGGTCGTAATTTTCTTTTCGCATTGATTCAATGACATCATACATTGAAGGATTTTGATAGCGCATTGCAACGTGAACGTTTACATGTTGCTTCTCTAATCTATCTTGTAATTTAACTCTTACATTTTCCGTATGCGTTATTAATGGAGAAACACCATTTCCGAATTCCCAAAGTTCCTTGTATATTTTTGCAGATTTTGGAGCACGGAATGGCACGATAATTCCGTTAACAAGTAACTTTCTTCCAAGCCATGGCAGATCTATTACACGTGGATCATTTAGAAATTCGCTCAGATATCTTCTTACATCCGAAGTCTTCGGACTGTCAGGTGTTCCAAGTTGAATCAATAATACGCCAGTTTTTTTCATATAATTAGGACTTTATAATGCACGACTTTAAGACCGAATTAACCTTAATTGCTCCTCACGAAATTAACATTTATGGGAGAAACACATCTCGATTTTCAACGTTAAAAAAGTCAAGGTTTTTCACTCAAAATAATTTTTCCCTCCAGTTTTCAGCTTCTTCGGGTTGAAGTAAATTCAATTTAATCAAATAGGAAATCGTTTTTTCAAAGGCCAAAGGATATTCAACTCCGTTATAGTTCCAATCCGTTTCATTTAACCAATTTTCTACCTGACCATGTCGAAGATTGTACCTCCAGCTTATTAAATCTACTGCGTTTTCATTTCTTTTTAATTCCGCCGCTCGATCACCAACGATCGAACACATTTTTTGAAGTTCATCTTTATGCTTTTCATACACTTCATTCCGAACTGCAATTACAAAACATGGCCATGGAGTAATTACCTCATCAATATAACGACATTTTTTTTGTTCAGTAAAAGGAAAAGTTGTGTACTTCTCCCATAAAAATGCCTGCGACTCATTGTTTTCTAATGACCACAAACCACCGTAAATATCTCCGACAACTTTGAAGTTTAATTGTGAAGTATCCCAGTTTTCTTGACTGGCACGAACATAGCTCATTAAATGCGATCCTGAACCTTCTCGCGAAATTGCAAATGTTTGGTGCTCTAGTTGATCCACCGTTTGAATATCGCTTTTGTATGGAACGTGAATCCCCCATCTTAGCGGTGTTGTTACATACACTTGGATGATTTTCGCATCTAAACCTTGTAAAATTGCTTTTGTTATGCCTTCCGTTAACAAAACGGCTACATCAATCGATTTGGTTTCAAGACCTCTTATCATTTGTCCTGTTCCGCCACCCATGTCGCTCCAATGCAATTGAATCCCTTCTTCTCTAAAACGACCTTCCTCAATTGCCATTCTCCAAGGCAAATTAAAATGCTCCGGAACTCCTCCTATTTTCAATCCTATCATATCCTTCTAATCTTCTGAGAATTGCATATCAAACAAATTCTTGTAAAACCCATCTTTTTTCAATAGTTCTTTGTGTGTACCAAACTCCATAATCTCGCCGTTATCTAATACAACAATCTTGTCTGCAGTTTGGATGGTTGAAAGTCTATGCGCAATAACAATTGAGGTTCTACCTTTCGTCAATTTTATCGTCGCATTCTTAATCATTTCTTCAGATTCATTGTCAACACTCGAAGTTGCTTCATCTAAAATCAAAATACTTGGATTGTAAACATAGGCGCGAATGAACGAAATCAATTGTCGCTGCCCAACAGACAAAACTCCTCCTCTCTCTCCTACTTCATAATCATAACCACCTGGCAATTTTTCAATAAAATCATGAACTCCAACTACTTTAGCAGCTTCGATAACATGCTCCCGTGTAATTGATTCATCACCTAAAGTTATGTTATTGAAAATCGTATCTGAGAATAGAAAAACATCTTGCAAAACAATCGCAACATTCTTCCTTAAATAGTCCAAGTCAATGTTAACAATTGGAGTTTCGCCTAGGAAAATTTCGCCTTTTTGGTATTCATAAAACCTGCCTATCAGATTAACAATTGAACTTTTACCCGCTCCAGTTGCTCCAACAAATGCCACTGTTTCTCCATGTTTAATTTCTAGATTAATATTCTTTAGAACCCAATCTTCGTTCGTATACGCAAAATAAACATCTTTGAATCGAAGGCTTTGTTGAAAGTTACAGTCTACAATTTCTCCATCGTTTTGAATGTGATCTTTTAAATCTATTATATCAAAAACACGTTCTGCGCGAACAACACCTCTTTGAAGAATATTAAATTTATCTGCCAATTGTCTAATTGGTCTGTAAAGCATGTTCACCCATAAAATAAATGCCACATTTTCACCAAACATCGAACGAATGTCTTCAGCTGATCTTCCTTGAATTTTTAACGCGCTCCAAACAAGGATGCACGCAATGGACAATGAGCTTAAAAACTCTACAACTGGAAAGAAAATCGAATTGGCCCAAATTGCTTTGATATGCGCTTGTCGGTGACCTTTATTAATCACCTCAAACCGTTCAGCTTCAATTTGCTCACGATTGAACAATTGAACTAGTGACATTCCGGTTAATCGTTCTTGAACAAAGGTGTTTAGTTTAGTCACTTGATCGCGTTCCATCTGAAACGACTTTCTCAACACACGTGCAAAAATTCGCGTCGCAAAAATTAAAACTGGTATCGGGAGAAGTGTTAACAGCGTCAACTCCCAATTTGAAACAAACATTAAAATAATTACGAAAAAAAGTGAGATTAAATCACCCGCAATGTTCATCATTCCTGATGAAAACACTTCCGTGATAGCCTCTAAGTCTGATACAACACGGGTTACCAAAGCACCAATTGGCGTTCGGTCAAAGTACCGCATTCTAAACGTTAAAATTCTATCCATCAATTGTTTTCGTAAATCTCGAATAATTGATTGGGCGAAAAGATTCGAAAAGTAACTGGATAAAAATTGAAAAATTGTTTCAGCGAGCAGCATGAAAATAATTAAAATAGTCCAAAAGGTTAGCATTTCAGCATTTTGGGTTTTAATTATAAACTGATCAACCATATAGCCAATTACATAAGGTCTTGCGGGCCCTATAAGTGCCAATAGAATTGTACAGGTAACCGCAATAAAGAACAGACCTTTGTAACTCTTCCAGTACGAAAGAAGTCGTTTAAATACTGAAACGTTCAATTTAGATTTAACAGCCATTGAAACAAAAGTAATTGAAAACCTCAGTTCGATTTCAAATTTGACCTAGAATTTCAAGTCAAATCATAAATTCTAGTCATTTTTAGTGAAATAATATCACTTCTCTTCATTTTATTCCAATAAAATCGATTCTCCCTTTTTAGTTGATTAAAATTCCATTAACTTTATGCTAAAGTCCAAGAAATGATTCATAATTTATCTGATACCAATTCAATTTTCTCAACCTTCGTTGCAGAATTACGAGATGTTGAAATACAAAAAGACCCGATGCGTTTTCGCAGAAACTTGGAAAGAGTTTCAGAAATTTTGGGCTATGAACTTTCAAAACAGTTACACTACGAAAAAGTCGATGTTGAAACGCCATTAGGAATAGCAAAAACACAACTATTGAAAAATCAACCAGTTTTGGCTACGATTTTAAGGGCTGGACTTGGAATGCACCAAGGTTTATTGAATTATTTTGATCGTGCCGAAAGTGCGTTTGTCTCTGCCTATCGAAAGCACACAACAGCTGAGGAATTTGAAATATTCGTAGAATACATGGCTGCTCCAAAAATTGACGATAAAGTATTAATCATTAGCGATCCAATGTTAGCAACTGGAAGTTCTATGGCAATGGTGTACAAAGCACTTTTAAAACAAGGTAATCCAAAAAGAACGTTTATCGTTTCGGCAATCGCAGCGCCAGAAGCTTTAGAGTTTTTACAGAAACAATTGCCGAAATCAACCGAATATTTTATTGGAGCCATCGATAATGAACTTACAGCTCAATCGTATATTGTACCTGGACTTGGTGATGCCGGAGATTTGGCATACGGAGAAAAGTGTTAAACATGAAGCTTGGCATTTTAACTTCATTATTTTTTCTGTCAACGGTAAAATTTATGTTCGCTCCATTGGGCGGACCTCATTTAAAATTAACATTTATCGAAACCTATCTTGCATGTGTTGCCGGAGCTATTTTCAGTGCTACAATTTTTTATTTTTCGGCTGAATACTTTTTGCTTCGTGCTCGCAGAAAACGACACCAATCTTATGCAAAGTCAAAAAATGAAGGGATTCCAATGAAACGGAAAAGGAACTTCACCCGGATGAATAAATTGATAGTTCGAATCAAAAAATCGTTAGGAATAATTGGAACGTGCTTTTGGGTTCCATTTTTCCTGTCTATTCCTCTTGGTAGTATTGTGACAGCGAAGTTTTACGGTAAACGAAAAAAGACATTTTTACTTATCGTTTTGGGGATTTTTTTCAATGCACTGGTGACCACAACAATTAGCTATACCATTTATCAATGAAGCATCTATTTTTCGATTTAGACCGAACTCTTTGGGATTTTGAAACAAATTCGGAAACTGCTTTAAATATATTGTTTGACGAGCTTAAACTTGGCGATTCTATACGCTCTTTTCGATCGTTTCATACGCAGTATAAAAAAATAAATGCACAATTGTGGTACGATTATGCTAAAGGAAAAGTTAGCAAAGAAGAATTACGTACAAGCAGATTCGATCGAACCTTGAAAAAATTCAAAATTAATGATGCCACTTTAGCAATGAAATTGGGAGATGGATACGTTGAACTTTCTCCATACCAAACAAACCTTTTCCCACACACAATAGAAACATTAGACGCCTTGAAAAAGGAAGATTACCAGCTTCACATTATTACGAATGGCTTCAAAGAAGTGCAGTACATCAAGCTAAAAAACAGCGGTTTGATCGACTTTTTCGATGTAATTTTATGCTCTGAAGAAGTTGGTAAAACGAAGCCTTCGCCCCTTGTTTTTCAAGCCGCAATTGATCGTGCAAACGCAACAAAAAAAGAGAGTTTGATGATTGGAGATGATTATCATGCCGACATAATTGGTGCGGAAAAATTTGGAATGCAAAGTATTTTATTTGACCCTGAAAATAAGTATAAGGATGGCAGTCACGACTGGAAAATAAAGCAATTGGATGAAATCCCAGCACTTATTCCATGGATAGTAAAATCTACTCTTTAGAACGAAACAATTGCAATTGTACCGGAGTATCTTTAATTCCGTAGAGTATGCTAATTTTCAATTTATTTCGGTTTAAAAATCCAAAAGAATACGAAATCATTGCGGGTAAATTTGATTCAATATTCGCGAACTTCATTTTGTTTTTTTGACCAATAAAATTATGGGTTATAATTACCGATGTGTCGGCAATGAATTCCTCTGAACAAATCGTATAGACAAGTGTTTTATGAATCTTTCGAATTTGCAAGTCTTCCACTTTAGTGGTGTCACCTAACTTATTGATGCGGTAAGCACCACCCATCAAAAACTCACCATCGATCTCCCATTTCTCGTAGCCATTTCCAGACTTATACTCCCAGGTACCAATCAACTTTCTTGTTTTACGCGAAAACTGAGCGGAAACATTCACTGAAAAGGTGGTTAACATCAATAAAACTAACGTGAATCTCATGGCAAATCTTAATTAATGTAATTCTTGTCTTAATTTCTCATACAATACCATCCCCGCAGCAACACTAACGTTCAAGGAAGCAATTTCTCCGCGCATAGGAATACGGCAACTAATGTCCGCCAAGTTGATTAAATCGCTTGTAATTCCATCTTTTTCAGAACCCATAATCACAGCTACGCTTCCGCGTAGATTTGTTTCGAACAAAGGAATCTTAGATTTCTCAGTACATGCGACAATTCGCAATCCACACTGCTGAATGTAGTAAAGCGAATCTTTTAGGCTGTTGGTTTTACATACTTTAATTCTATTCAATGCTCCAGCGGAAGTTTTAATTGCATCTGAAGTAACGTGAGCTGATCCTTTTGAAGGAATCAAAATCGCATCTACGCCTTCACACTCCGCTGTTCGTGCAATTGCACCAAAATTTCTGACATCTGTAATCCTATCTAAGGCTAAAACAAACGGTTTTTTACCTTCTTCAATTAACTCCTCAACAACCTCTTCAATTTTATAATATTCAATTGGAGACACCAAAGCAATTACCCCTTGGTGATTATTTTCGGTTATTGCATCCAATTTTTCGATTGGAACAAACTGTAATTGATGAGATTCACCTTTCAATGCCTCTTTCAGTTCCAGGAATAAATCCTTGTTCAATCCTTTTTGGATGAATATTTTATTCAAAACGCGGTTTGCCTTTATCGCCTCAATTACAGCTCGAACGCCAAAAATATACTCTTCTTCTGAATATTTTGACTCGCGTTTGTATTCTCTGTTATCTATGCTATTCTCGCGGCTGTAATCACTATAGCCACTGTCTTTTCTTTTTTGGTATTTATTCTCCATTTCTTTAAAATTGATATTCAAACAACACTTCTACATCATTTTCTATTGTTTTAGCAACAGGACAGGTTTCAGCTGCCTTAATGATTCGTTGATGAATTGATTCGTCCCAATTATTTCCTGAAAAATCAACTACAATTTCCAGTTTTTCGATTCTTCTCGGGTTACTCCCCATAATTTTATTTACTTCTGCCACTCCGTGTTTAAAGTCAATATTATGGTTATCACAATAGATTCCAACTATCGTTAACATGCAAGAAATGTATGCTGTTGCAACTAAATCAGTTGGTGAAAAAGCCTCCCCTTTTCCATTATTATCGACTGGTGCATCTGTAATAATTTCCGTTCCAGATTTTAAATGTGTGCATTTAGTTCTAAGTGATCCTAAATATTCAACTTTTGAGGTAGCCATAATCTATGAGTTTTCATACATTTGCATTAAGCAAATAATCGAGACAAGTATTCTTAATACTGCAAAAGTAGCGTTTTATTTTGCCAAAGATTAATGTTGATATAAAATTATCAAGATGAGTGAAGGAACAGCAGAAGATACACGTGTAAGAATTAACAAACCAAAATGGCTTAGAGTAAAACTTCCCACTGGTGAGAATTACAAAAAAGTACGTTCGTTAGTTGATGAACATAAACTACATACAATTTGTGAAAGTGGAAATTGTCCAAATATGGGTGAATGCTGGGGAGAAGGAACAGCAACTTTTATGATTCTTGGAAATATTTGTACTCGTTCTTGTGGATTTTGTGCGGTAAAAACCGGTCGTCCTGACGAAGTTGATGAGTTTGAACCTGGAAAAGTTGCTCATAGTGTAAAAACAATGGGGGTTAAACACGCTGTAATAACTTCGGTAGACAGAGACGATTTGAAAGATGGTGGATCAGGAATTTGGGTTCAAACTGTAAAGGCAATTCGTCATCAAGCTCCAGAAACAACGATGGAGACGTTAATTCCTGATTTCGCTGGAAAATGGGAGAATCTTCAGAATATTATTGACATTGCCCCAGAAATAGTAAGTCACAATCTTGAAACTGTTAGGCGTTTAACAAAAGAAGTTCGAATTCAAGCAAAATATGATCGAAGTTTGGAAGTTTTATTTCGCTTAAAAAAAGGAGGAATGAAAACCAAATCAGGTATTATGTTGGGGCTTGGTGAAACGCATGAAGAGATCATTGAAACCATGGAAGATTTGAATAGCGTGAATGTTGATATTTTAACCTTAGGTCAGTATCTTCAGCCCACAACGAAACACTTACCAATTCATGAATTTGTTACACCGGAACGTTTTGCAGAGTACAAAGAAATTGGACTTAAAATGGGATTCAGGTATGTAGAAAGCGGACCTTTAGTGCGTTCTTCCTATCGTGCTGAGAAACATCTATTTTAAATTTAGACCTGTATCTTTTTTCTAATAATTTCAATAGTTTATCGCGAATTAAAGAAAAGAGTCCACTATCTTACACTAAGAATGTCCTATTTAACACGTAAATAACTCAATTATTTTTGTTACTTTGCGACGCTTTTAATGAAAAACAGAATGAAATTTAATACTATAATACTTATGAAACGATTATTACTTACCTTGATTATTGGCGTTACAGTTGGGTTTAGCAGCAATGCTCAACAAGAGACTAAAAAATGTTCAACTTACGATGCAATGGAAGATGCCTTCCAAATGTACCCTGAATTGCGGGAAAATTATATTGCCAATCAAGTGTCGAACTATAATTACACAAAATCTACGGATACTTTTGTTTATACGATCCCTGTTGTCTTTCATATTCTGCATCAATATGGTAGTGAAAACATATCTGATGCTCAAGTTTATGACGCAATAAAAATTCTTAATAGAGAGTTTAATGCGGCAGACCCTGATTCTGTTGACATTGTTTCTGAGTTTGACACATTAATTGGTAATGCAAAAGTTCAATTCAAGCTTGCTGCAATGGATCCTCTAGGAAATTGTACAAATGGCATCAATCATATTTATACTCACGAAACGAATATAGGCGATGCTAATTCAAAACTAAACCAATGGAATCGAGCTAAATATCTAAACATTTGGGTTGTAAATTATGCAAATGGGGCGGCAGGCTACTCGATTTATCCAGTTGGAACTGACGGTAATGCTTATTGGTTAGATGGAGTGGTATTGTTACATAATGTAACTGGCAGTATCGGTACAAGTAATCCTTTCAGTGAGTCACTTTTAACCCATGAAGTTGGTCATTATGTGAGTCTTCCACATGTTTTTGGAGACGTTAATGCTGCTGGACCTTCAGGTCCATGTGGAGATGATGGTATTGATGACACACCTGAAACAAGAGGTCATAATGGTTGTCCTTTGGGAGCTGCAAATGATGCACAAGAATGTAATCCTGGGGTAGAAGAAGATGTTCAAAATTACATGAATTATTCTAGTTGTACAAGACATTTTACTCCGGGTCAAGTTGACTATCTTCGAAATGCAATGGAGGGAATTGCTGGTCAAAGAAATAGACTATGGAATGATACAACTCTAATTGAGACTGGTGTAAAGGATTTAGTTTTACCTCAAGATCCATCGAATCAATTAAGTGTGCCATTGTGCGCACCCGTTGCTGACTTTAGTGCAAATAGAAAAACAACTTGTGTAAATCAAGCTGTTCAATTCAGCGACGCATCTTGGAATGCAGCAATTGATGATTGGGCTTGGACGTTCGAGGGAGGTACTCCTTCTATTTCAACCTCAATGAATCCAAGTGTTGTTTTCGCTACACCTGGTTACAAAACAGTTACTTTAACCGTTAGCAACGCAGCAGGTTCTGGAACGGAAACACGCTCAGGATATGTATACATTTCTCCTGAATGGGCTGATATTTCTGGTCCAGGTCAAATTAACTTAGAAGACGGAAAAGCAAATTGGTTTATTGTAAATAATCCAGAAGAAAACCACGGAAGATTTCAACTTTCCAATGGAACAGGCTATAACAATTCTAGAGCTTACAAATTAAACAATTATAAAAATGTTCAGTTCGCTGATTTTGCAACGGACAACTATTTTTATAATAACCGTTTAGGTGGAACAATTGATGAATTGATTACTCCTTCTTTCGATTTAAGATATACTACGGGTATTACTGTTACTTTCAAGTTTGCTTATGCTTCGAATGCAACTCAAGCAGATCAAATCGAGGAGGTTCTAAGAGTATACACTTCGAAAAACTGCGGTGACTCATGGACTCCAAAAGTAGTAACAGTTACAGGTGGTGGATCTGGTACATCAATTACAGGAACTGATTTGGTAACTGCAGGTTACGCAGGTTTTACGGATTACGCGCCAACGTCAAACAATGAATATGTTGAAGCTTCTTTCACTTACGTTCCGACTTCGCAAGATGCATATACACGTTTCAAATTTGAATTTGAAGCTTCAGATTTGTCAAGTAACCTTTACATCGATGATATTTTTGTAAGTGGTACATTAAACTTAACATCTGAAGAAATTTCAGATTTAGATTTAACTGTTTATCCAAATCCAACGGTAAACGGAGAAGCAATCAACGTTTCTTATTTTGCAAACGATAACGATGTTACCTTTACATTGAGAGATGTTCAAGGAAAAGTTATTTCTACTGAAACATTAACTCAAACGAATTCTGAAGTAAATCATACACTTAAAAATTCAGAAAATCTTCCTTCTGCATGTTACTTCTTAGAAGTACAGTCTGGAGATTTCACAACGACGAAAAAAGTAGTTGTAATGTAATTTTTACAAAATTTATTGAAAAGGGTCATTTTTTAATGACCCTTTTTTTTGTCGAATAATTCCAATACGACAGGACTAAATAACATCGTGCTTCAGGAAAAGAATTAGGTGTGAATTGTCACTGTTTTTGGAAGCAGACTTGTATATTTTTAATTATTATTTACACAGTTAAACTTTAATTCAAAAAAAAAGAGTTCTATATTTACATTTAAAATGTCCTCATTAACAAGCAAATAATTTAATTATTTTTGTTACTTCGCGACTCTTTTATTGAAAAGACTGATTAAAATTAATATACTAAGATTTATGAAACGTTTAATACTCATCCTTTTAGCAGGAACTTCATTCGCTTTTAGCAGCAATGCTCAAGAGGTAACTAAGAAATGTGGTCACACTGAAGCTCTTCAAGAAGTCTTTCGTCTACATCCAGAATTAAAAGCTGGTTATGAGGCCCATGAATTATTGATGAACAGTAAGAATAAGGAAAAAGGTGGAGAAAAGATGGCTTCCTATACAATTCCTGTTGTTTTTCACATCCTTCATCAATATGGAGCTGAAAACATCTCTGATGCTCAAGTTTATGATGCAATGGAAGTAATTAATCGTGAATTTAATTCTGCTGATCCAGATTCTGTTGATATTGCACCTGAATTTGCTGCTTTGATTGGCAATGGTAAAATTGAATTTAAATTAGCAGCGAAAGATCCATTGGGAAATTGTACGAATGGAATTGAACATATTCATTCACATGAAACGGAAATTGGCGATGCCTTTTCTAAAATTCACCAATGGAACAGAGCAAAATACTTAAACATTTGGGTAGTTAGAGTTGTTGGAGCTGCTGGAGCTGCTGCTTACGCAATCAAACCGGTTGGAACTGATGGGAATGGATATTACTTAGATGGAGTTGTTTCCAATCACACCTATGTTGGATCTATTGGAACATCTAGTTCGTTTAGAGAATCTACTCTGACACACGAAATTGGGCATTACCTTAGTCTTTCTCACACTTGGGGAGACAACAATGATCCTCAAGTGGCTTGTGGAGATGATGGTTTTGACGATACTCCAGAAACTGCCGGTTGGTCTTCGTGTCCTTTAGGTAATAGCGACAATTGCAATGCTGGTATTCAAGAAGATTTACAAAATTACATGGAATATGCTTATTGCGATAGACATTTTTCTCCAGACCAAGTTAATGCTATGCACAACGCATTAGAAGGAATTGCAGGACAAAGAAATAGACTTTGGAACGATACAACTTTAATTGAAACTGGTGTTAAAGACTTGGTTTTACCTCAGTCTCCATCGAATCAGTTAAGTGTTCCTTTGTGTGCTCCTGTTGCTGATTTCAGCGCAGATAAAAAAACAACGTGTGTCAATCAAGCTGTTCAATTCAGTGATGCATCTTGGAATGCAGCAATCGATGATTGGTCGTGGACGTTCGAAGGAGGAACTCCTTCCACTTCTACTTCTATGAATCCAAGTGTTGTTTTCGCTACACCAGGGTACAAAACAGTTACTTTAACAGTTAGTAATGCTGCAGGTTCTGGAACGGAAACACGTTCAGGATATGTATACATTTCTCCTGAATGGGCTGATATTTCTGGACCAGGTCAAATTAACCTTGAAGATGGAAAAGCAAATTGGTTTATTGTAAATAATCCTGAAGAAAATCACGGAAGATTTCAACTTTCTAATGGAACAGGATATAACAATTCAAGAGCTTACAAATTAAACAATTATAAAAATGTACAGTTCGCTGATTTTGCAACTGATAATTATTTCTACAATCAACGTTTAGGTCTGTCTATGGATGAGTTAATCACTCCATCTTTTGACTTGAGATATACAACTGGTATTACAGTTACTTTCAAATTTGCTTACGCTTCTAACGCTACTCAAGCGGATCAAATTACAGAAAAATTGAGAGTTTACACATCGAAAAATTGTGGTGATTCATGGACTCCAAAAGTGGTAACGGTTACAGGTGGTGGATCTGGAACAACGATTACAGGAACTGATTTGGTTACGGCAGGTTACGCAGGTTTTGCGGATTACGCACCAACATCAAACAATGAGTATGTTGAAGCTTCTTTCACATATACTCCAACGTCGCAAGATGCTTATACTCGTTTCAAATTTGAATTTGAAGCTTCAGATTTATCAAGTAATCTTTACATCGATGATATTTTTGTAAGTGGTACATTAAACTTAACATCTGAAGAAATTTCAGATTTAGATTTAACTGTTTATCCAAATCCAACGGTAAACGGAGAAGCAATCAACGTTTCTTATTTTGCAAACGATAACGATGTTACCTTTACATTGAGAGATGTTCAAGGAAAAGTTATTTCTACTGAAACATTAACTCAAACGAATTCTGAAGTAAATCATACACTTAAAAATTCAGAAAATCTTCCTTCTGCATGTTACTTCTTAGAAGTACAGTCTGGAGATTTCACTACAACGAAAAAAGTAGTTGTAATGTAATTTTTACACTCATTAGTGAAAAGGGTCATTTTTTAATGACCCTTTTTTTTTGTCGAATAAATCAATTCTAACCCCTCGATTAAAACATAAATCATAAATTTGTAAAACAAACTTTATAACATGAGTAATTTTGATATCGTAATTATTGGTTCGGGTCCTGGTGGATATGTAGCTGCAATTCGTTGCGCGCAATTGGGAATGAAAACAGCCATAGTAGAAAAATACAACACCCTTGGAGGAACTTGCTTAAATGTTGGATGTATACCTTCAAAGGCATTACTAGATTCATCTGAACATTTTCATAACGCAACGCACAATTTTAAAGAGCATGGAATTGATGTGAAAGATGTAAAAGCGAATATCGAACAAATGATTGCCCGTAAGAACAGTGTTGTTGAACAAACTTGTTCTGGTATCAAGTACTTGATGGATAAAAACAAAATTGAAGTATTTCATGGTCTAGGCTCACTCGTAGATAAAAACACAGTAAAAGTTGTTGGAGCCGATAAAAAGGAAACGTTATTGAGCACAAAAAACATTTTACTAGCAACTGGATCAAAACCAAACTTTTTTCCAGGAATGGAACCAGACAAGAAACGTATTATTACGTCCACAGAAGCGCTTAGCTTAACTGAAATACCAAAACGCATGGTAGTTATTGGTGGTGGTGTTATCGGTCTTGAGCTCGGATCTGTGTACGCTCGTTTAGGAACGGAAGTTGAAGTAGTTGAATTCGCGGATACAATTATTCCTACAATGGACGTAACAATGGCGAAAGAATTGACACGCGTTCTGAAAAAAGAAGGATTCAAATTCCACTTGAGCCATAAAGTTCAAAAAGTGACAAACACCGGAAAAGGAGTTAAAGTTGTTGCATTGAATAAGAAAGACCAAGAAGTTACGCTGGAAGCTGATTACTGTTTAGTTGCAGTTGGGCGCAAAGCATATACTGAAGGATTAGGTTTAGAAAATGTTGGACTTGTGGCAAACAACAGAGGACAAATTGATGTAAACGATCATTTGCAAACATCTGTACCAAACATCTACGCAATTGGAGATGTTGTTCGTGGACCAATGTTGGCGCATAAAGCTGAAGAAGAAGGTGTTTTTATAGCTGAGCAATTAGCGGGACAAAAACCTCACATGAATTATAATTTGATTCCAGGTGTTGTTTACACATGGCCAGAAGTTGCTTCAGTCGGTCAAACAGAACAAGAATTGGTTGCTGCTGGAAAAGAAATTAAAATCGGGAACTTCCCTATCAAAGCATTAGGAAGAGCTCGTGCTAGTATGGATATTGCTGGAACAATTAAAGTGATTGCAGATAAGGAAACAGATGAAGTACTTGGCGTTCACATGATTTGCGCTAGAGCTGCTGATTTAATTATGGAAGCTGTAACAGCAATGGAATTCCGCGCTTCTGCAGAAGATATTGCTCGAATCTGTCACCCTCACCCTACTTACTCAGAAGGATTAAAAGAAGCGGCTTTAGCTGCGACTGATGATAGAGCATTGCATGTTTAAATACGCATCAACTGAAAATATAAAAAAACCGGTCAATTTGATCGGTTTTTTTATGCGCCAACTGTCGAATTTATTCACTTTGATTTAAAATTAATACTCATTTTGAACAGTAACATCAAAACTAAAACACAACAAAAAACGCCATCCGAATTCTCGAATGGCGCTTTCTAAAAGTAGATAATCTCTATCTCACAATCGTCATTTCATCGACTAAGTGCTTCGCTCCAGCATATCTATCCATTACCCACATTACGTAGCGGATATCAACTGTAATGTTTCTACATCGTGAAGAGTCAAACATGTAATCACTCATTGTGCTTTCCCATGTTCTATCGAAATTCAACCCCAAAAGGTTTCCATCAGCATCGATAACTGGCGAACCTGAATTCCCTCCTGTAGTGTGATTAGAGCCTGTAAAACACACCCAAAGCTCGCCGTCTTGTGCATAATCACCGTAATCTTTCGCTTTTGCTAATTCGTGCATTCTTGGCAACAATTCATAATCAGGATTTCCAGAATTATTCTTAGTTATAATTCCATCCAAGGTTGTATGTTCTGTATACTGCATTCCATCGTGTGGTGCTGACCCTTCCAACTTACCATAGGTAATTCTCAAAGTTGAATTTGCATCAGGCCATTGTGCTTCATCTGGAAACATTTCCAATTTACCGGCAACATAGGTTTTAAGCAATTGATCCATTTGTCCTTTAAACTCTTGCGCACCTGGTAAATACGTTTTAACAAAGGTCTCTTCAGTTTCTTTCCATAATTTAACTCCAAGGTCTTTCTTCAATAGTTTAGCCATTGATTTTGAATTCGCTTTAGCCATAAACTTCTCGAAACGCGCCTGATTAGTTAGAATAGATTTAGAATAAATTGCATTTGCCAATTCTTCAGGAGAACTGCTTCGAAGAATCGCCGGAACATTATCTTTTCCAAGTCGATTAATATACTCTTCCGTTAATAACTGAAAAATTTGTTTATCCGTGGCTTCATCGTAATTCTTGTAAAAACCCTTAGCTCCTTCAATTTGAGCTTGCTTTGCTTCAGCTAAACCGCCGTTCTTTTCTAAATCGCCTATTTCTGTCAAAAACTTACTAATTGTTCTCGCTCTTCCGAAAAGTTCTGGTCCAACATACTGGTATTCGATAAACATAACATATCCAAAGTCAGCCATTTTATACTTCTCAACTAAGGCGTTCATTTCACCAATAACAGAACCATATTTCTTGTTCCATTCTTCATTTGTGGCTGCCATATCGTTGTATGCCTTTTCTCTATCTAATTTAATCTGAAGTGCATCAACCGTTTTCAAGCCTCCTAATTGTCCAATCCACTTTTTCCAACCATTTGCGATTCGTGCTTGTTTGGATGAATACTGAATTCGAATTAAATCTGATGAGCGCATACTTGCGTCTATCACACTAATCGACTTGTCACGCATTGCAATTCTAGCTGGACGTTCGATATCCATAATGTATTGCAAATTTCCAGAAGTTAAATGTTGTTCTGTCGTTCCTGGGAATCCATAAACCATTGTAAACTCTCCAGGAACACGGTTCTTTGCCGAAACAGGCAAGAAATGCAATGGTGTATAAGGCACATTCGATTCGCTGTATTCACTCGGTTTATTATTTACATCAGAATAGATGCGAAACACTGAGAAATCACCTGTATGACGCGGCCAAACCCAATTGTCTGTATCACCTCCAAACTTTCCTATAGAATTTGGTGGCGTTCCAACCAAACGTACATCTAAAAATGTTTCTTCTACGATCATGTAAAACTCATTTCCATAATTAAATGCTTTAACATCCGCTTCGAAATGATTGTTCGTCATTGCATCTGCAATTAACTGATCCGTATTCTCTTTCATTTTAAGGAGTTTAGCTGATCCTTCTAATCCTTCTGTTCCAAAAAATACTGACGCCGTAACATCTTCAATGCGAACGATACGCGAAGCTGTTAAACCTGGGTTTTTTAATTCCTCTGATTTATTTTTCGCCCAAAAACCGTATTTCAAATAATCATTCTCTAACGATGAGTGAGCTTGAACTTGTGAATAACCACAATGATGGTTTGTCAACATCAATCCTTGACCTGAAACCAACTCAGCCGTACAACCGCCACCAAAATGCATAATTGCATCCTTTAAACTTGAATTATTTACGTCATAAATATCTTGTGCGGACAATCTCATGCCCATTGCTTTCATGTCGTCTTCAAATGCTCCAATTAATGAAGGAATTAACATTCCCTCCTCGGCAAAAGATTTAAAGATGGTTATTAGTGAAAAAGCTGTTAGAATAAAAATTCTTCTCATTGTTTTGATTTTTGTTTTCGCTAAAGATAATGAGATTGTTAAATTTGCAGTGTGAATTTACTCGATTTTATATTTAGACTAGGGGTCGTATTTGCGATTTACGGCTTTTTGTGGGGAATCTTTGAACTAGGACTTCTCTTAATGAGTGCTGGAAGAAGACGCGCGCTTGGTGAAATTTACTTCATTAAAGCAGTAAAGTATGTCTTTCTCGCTGACGTTACTTTTTTGTTTTGCATAGACAGCAGTAACTCGAGTATGTTCGTCTTAAACCAAGTTATTTTTGCTGGAATGATTTTGCTTACTTATTTCATAGGAAAGCTTCAAAAAAGTCAAAATAGGTCAATGTTTTTTAAAATTGCTGGTGCTAACTTACCACAGAAACAAGCCTCTTTTAATTTAAGAGCAGAAACACTTGTTATCATCCTGGCTTTGGCTGTATTTGTAGCTTTTTGGTTTTTTCCAACATATGCCTCTAATCCAATTTCCAAATGGTTTCATGACAGTATAATCAATATTGAGGACACACCTGTTTTTGGATTTATTTTTAAAGTTATCGGATTCTTCTTCTTGCTTTCACTGATTTTCAAAATGGTGAACACCTTCACTTTTTTGCTTTCCGGAGGGAAGGTTGGAAATCGACCACCAAACAGTAACGACACCAATTCGAACAGTGACAAGTTTGATGATTACGAAGAACTTAATTAAGTAGGTCCGAGATTACCTTTTCAATTTGATTTATCAATGGTTTTTTTTCATCATTGGCAATTGTGTAACTTGCCAGCTTCTCCTTTTTATCGTCTGCCCATTGTGCATTCATTCGGGCTTCAATTTCTTCTCGTGATGAATTATCTCTTGCAATAAGTCTTTCCATGCGTAATTCTAGAGGACAAGTAATTAAAACTGTCGCTTCAAACTGTTTGTACGCACCTGTTTCAAAAAGAATTGCAGCTTCATTGAATACCAGCTCAGATGAGCTTGCACGTGCAAAGTCGTCAAATGCTGCCCTTACTCTTGGATGAACAATCTGATTCACTTTTTCTCGCAAAGAAGGGTCATTGAAAACGAATTCCGCCAACTTCTTTCTGTCAATTCCAGTATCGCCATACAGCGAATTGCCAAAAAGAGCACTCAGTTCTGATTTGACTTCAGGATGAAAATTGATGATTTTTTTTGCTTCATTATCAGAATTAAAAACAGGGAATCCCATTGATTCAATAATTTTTGAAACGGTGCTTTTTCCAGCACCGATTCCACCTGTAATTCCAATTCGTTTAGGCACTAAATCTCGTCGATTTCGATAATTGTAAACGGTAATTCAACGATAGCTTGGTAATCTTCACCTGCTTCTGCCATATCTTCGTCATCAGTTTCAAAATACCAGTTTACTTTAACATTTGTTGAAACACCGTTCATTTTTTCCAATTTCTTGAAAAAATCCAAAATACATTTAGATGAAGAAGTATTGAAGTATTCCAATTTCATTTCTATCACAGTTTCTGATTTAGGAGATGTTTCATATTCATCTAACCAAGCCGTAATCGGTTGAAAAAATTCAACAGAATTCTCAGGAATTGACCTTCCTTTTAGTTCCAATACGCCTGTTTCTCCATTAAAATCAATTAATGGTGTTTTTGCTGATCCTTCTAAGTGAAATTTATTCATAATTCTAGTGTTATTCAATTGTGACGTTTAAACAAAAGAAACTCGATTCTGAATCCAATTCTAAAAACTCATAATCCAGTTTTCCTTTTGATTTTCTTGCAATATCTATAAACCCTAATCCAGCAGTGCCTTTAATAGAACGTTCTTCGTTCTTTAACTGTGCTTGGTAGAGCGATTTTAATTCTTCCGTATTTAATTCATTCACGTTCTTCAGCTTTCTTTCCAATTCAGGAATATCAACATTATAGATGTAATTTCCAGTTCGAACGATGAACTTTTCCCCTATGTATTTCACAATGATTAGAGCCGATTTCTCGACGTCATCCGGATTGTCTCCCAATTTTACAGAATCGATGTGATGATATAGGTTTTGAAAACATTCTACCAGGACATTGAATATTCTTTTCCGTTTTAAAGGAACGAAGTTAAATTCGTGAATCTTTTTCTCTAAAACGTGCAGAATAGAAGTCAAAAGCTCAGGCGATAGCTCGCCTTTAAAGGAAAGAATGATTTTCTCATCTTCCATTCGCTTAAAGAAATCATAAACTTCAGTTAGTGCCATAGGTAGTTAAACTGTCTCAAATATACATAAATAGTAGAATAAATTAAAACCTCTATAAAAAGTTAATGTAACTTTGCAGAATGAAAAATGAATGGTTCGCCTCGTGGTTTGACACAAGTTATTATCATACCCTTTATCAAAATCGCGATGAAAAAGAAGCGAAATCCTTTGTGGAAAATTTAATTCATGAATTGAACATCCCTAAAGGCGCTTCCTTGTTGGATTTGGCATGTGGAAAAGGCCGTCATTCAATGACGCTCAACGAATTAGGCTACAACGTTCTTGGAGTTGATTTATCGGCAAACAGTATTCAAATTGCCTCAAAGTCCAGCAATGACAATTTAACTTTCGCTGTTCACGATATGCGTGAAAAAATTGAAGGAAGATCTTTTTCTGCAGTGTTCAATTTATTTACCAGTTTCGGTTATTTTGATGACGAATCCGATAACTTGCGCGTTTTAAATGCTGTAAATTCAATGCTTGATGAAAACGGGCTTTTAATAATCGACTTCATGAACATCCATCGAGCAGTCGATTCCTTGGTGGCGAACGAAGTAAAGTCAATTGACGGTATTGTTTTTAACATTGAACGAAAATATGACGGTAAACACATTTTTAAGGACATTCGATTTAACGATCAAGGAAATGATTTTCACTTCACCGAACGTGTACAAGCCTTAACTTTTGATGCTTTTGACAAAATTCTAAGCCAATCAGGTTTTAGAATTCTTCGTACTTTTGGCGACTTCGACTTATCTCCATTTGATAAAATGAAGTCGAATCGATTAATTTTAATTGCTCAAAAAATCTAATGGAAATTGCATTTATTATCTCGTCTTTAATGATTTCGGTGCTTCTTGGCGGTGTAATCGTGGCATTTTTAGAAAAGAAGGACAAGCAAAATATCATCAAAATTTTACTTGCGTTTAGTGGAGGATTTCTACTTTCTATCGCCTTTATTCACTTTGTACCAGAATTATACGAGCATTCAACACACAATATTGGAATTTATATATTGCTCGGATTCTTAATTCAATTGATTTTAGAATTTTTCTCTGGTGGTATTGAGCACGGACACGTGCATCATCATGGAAAGGGCAAAATTCCTTGGGCGATTATGATTTCATTGGGAGTTCATTCCTTTTTGGAAGGAATTCCATTGGCAGCACCGTTTGTGGGACATGAAATTGCAACTACCCACTCGCACAGTGGCGACCAAACGTTGTTGATGGGAATTATCTTTCATCAGCTTCCTGTTGCAATTGCCTTAATGACACTTTTATTTACCGCCAATCTGAAAAAAACCACGGCTTGGCTATTGTTATTGCTTTTTGCTGTTACGACTCCTGCAGGCGTAGTTTTTGGTTATTTCTCCAATACAGCGTTCGAAGGATATGATTTCAACCTAATTTTAGCCATTGTAGTGGGGATGTTCTTACATATTTCCACCACTATCATTTTTGAAACAAGTGAGAATCACAAGTTCAATTTTCTGAAGTTAGTAAGTATTGTATTGGGATTTGCGATTGCGATAATGATCCACTAATTAGCGAATAATCTTCAAGAAGGTTTGCCACATTATTTTAATATCGGCACCAATTGTCGGATTTGAAATGTACTTTTTATTCAATTCAATCTTCGCAGGCATTATCTCTTCGATATACGTTTTCTGTGGATCTGCAGAGTTTCCAAGCAATTCATTTTCTTTAAAGTACTCCAATGAAGCCAAGTCTGTAATTCCCGGTTTTACATTTAGAATTTCGCGTTGTTCCTCCGTGTATAAATCCACATATTCTTTTACTTCTGGACGTGGGCCAACAATGCTCATTTCACCTTTCAATACATTGATGAACTGAGGAAACTCATCCAACTTGTATTTACGAATAAAAATTCCTGAACGCGTAATACGTGGATCTCTCATCCCAACTGTCAATTTCCCTGATTTGTCGGAATCCTTTCTCATAGAACGGAACTTCCACAGCTTGAACGGAATTCCATTCTTTCCGATTCGCTCTTGAAAATAAAACACTCCTCCTCTACTTTCAAAAAGAATTGCAATTGAAACGAGAATTCCGAAAGGCAAGAAGCAAAGCAGAATTAACAAAGACACGAGAATGTCAAAAATGCGTTTCATTTGAGTACAATTTGAACTGCATGTACAACAGCCGAAATAACTGTATCTACTTGTTCATCTGTTAGATTGAAGTAAACAGGCAATGATATTTCGTTCGAATATTTATTCCATGTTTCTGGATAATCTTCCATTTTAAAACCTCGCTTCTTATAAGCGGTCAAGAGTGGAAGTGGTTGAAAGTGAACATTTACTGAAACATCTTGATCAAATATATGTTTCATTATTTCGTCACGTTGTGGCTCAGAAACACCTTTTATTCTCAATAAATAAAGGTGATAACACGTTTCCTTTTCCTCATCCTTATACTTAGGAGTAATTGCCCATTCATATGTATTTAAGGCCTTTGTGTACCGCTCAAAAATCACTTTTCTACGCGCTAAATTTTCTGCATACCTTTCCAGCTCTACAAGTCCAATTGCAGCTTGTAAATCCGTCATGTTGCATTTGAATCCAGGCTCTTCGACATCGTATCTCCAATTTCCCTTTTGAGTTTTAGCCAGAGCATCTTTTGATTGTCCGTGCAAAATCATTGTATTGAATAGACGATAAATCTCGTCATGATCGTATGCATCAGGAAGGTTAAAACAAATTGCGCCACCTTCGGCCGTTGTTAAGTTCTTTACTGCGTGAAAAGAAAAACAAGAAATATCAGCCAATGAACCAGATATTTTTCCATTCATTGTTGCGCCAAAACTGTGCGCTGCATCGGAAATCAATAAAATTCGACCCAATTGGTTTTGCAAATCGTTATTGCCTTGAAATAGTGGTTTTGCATCTTCAATTACCTCGTAAAGCTTATCATAATCACACGGAAAACCAGCTAAATCAACGGCGATAATAGCTTTTGTTTTATTGGTAATTGCGGCTTTAACTTTATCTGAGCTAATATTAAAATCTTCAGGAGAAACATCAACCATTACAGGAGTTGCGCCGGAATGAATAATCACGTTGATACTGGCACAATAGGTATACGCAGGAAGTATCACCTCATCGCCCGGACCAATTCCCCACCAGTGCAAAAGCACTTGCATTCCCATTGTCCAAGAATTCACAGCAACTGTTGATTTACACCCTGTATATTCCGTGATTTTCTTTTCGAATAACTTCGTTCTTGGACCTGTTGTAATCCAACCACTTTGTAATGCAGCCGTAACCTCATCAATTACTTTTTGGTCAATTCTAGGTGGAGAAAAAGGAATCATTCTGACTAATTATTTAATGTTATTTACGAAAGTACTTAATTTATCTCGACAACTCTTTCTGCTTTTCTGAAGGATCATTTTTTAACACAAAAAAGGTAAATAATCCTTTCAAATATCCTAAACCGTAGCTTATATGAAGAATAGGGTACGTTTTTAGTATTTCGATGAATTGAATTTTAGCGTCTTCCTTACTCGCTTGATAAGAAAAGTAAAGCGCCAATAAGATATAGGCAGTGAACGGAAGTCCCACAACACCTGCGAACAAATAGTTGAATAAAGGACTAAACAATAGTAAAAACAAGTAGACCACAAATAATGGCGGAACAAGCTGTCGCAAGGTCGTAACAGCTTTGTGTTTTCTATTCACGTATACTTTCCAATAACCGTATTGAAAAAATTGCTTCCAGAGTCCTTTAAAATTTCCTCGAACGTAGTATTTAAGCGAAATTTCGTGATCGTAATATATTTTACCACCAGCATTCGTAACACGGAAATTGAAATCATCGTCTTGATTACGAATTAAGTTCTCATCAAAAAAACCGATTTTTTCGAATACCCAATATGGGTACATTGGACTTGTTACTGTATCTGTAAATCCAGATTTTGACAAAGTTCTAAAATTACCTAGGCCCATTCCAAAAGTGGTTGACATTGCATTGGAAATGACTCTGCCTGTTTCATTGATGTATTCATTGATGATACGACCGCCAACACACCAAACTTCATTGTTATTGTTTAACATGTTTATGGCATTCATCAAATAATTCGTGCTTAAAATATGCCGCGCACCAACAATTTGTACAAAATCCACCTTTCCACCCGCATAAATTCCTAGATTAAAAGCAAAAGGAGTAAGTTGTTTAACATTATCTATAAATTGTAAGGATGAATATTCAGCTTTCAAATTCTCCACCTTAATTCGCGTTCCATCATCGCTCATTCCATCAACCACAAAAACTTGAATCGAAGCGGTATCTGGAAGGTCACATTTGTAAATAGCGTGAATGCACTCTTCAATAAAAAGATGTTCATTTCGGCAAGGAATTACAACAGTGATTTTCATTTTTGAATTCTACTTTATATTTCTGTAAACGGATTGAAAACTTGTCCCAAACTCGATTTTAATCCCGATTTCAATTTACTATTACTTCCAACCAAAGTTCCTATTGTTAGATGTGAAAAGTCTCCAATTTCACATTCATGATCAACAATAACGCCCGAATCAACAATTGTAAATGCACCAACTTTTGTGTCCGCATTAATTACCGCATTTGCTAAAACGACTGAGCCTTCTCCAATTCGTACATTGTAAGAAATCACAGCTGAAGGATGAACGACGGTTGCCCATGAAATTGAAGGCGATAGTTGTTCTTGAATTTTCTTTCGTACTTCGTTGTTCCCAATTCCAATTATGAATAGAGTTGAATTGTTAATTAATGTCGCTATGTTCTCTTGTGATTCAATAATTTCATAATCACCAAAAACTTTTGTTCCGACTGGTAGTTTTGAATCAACAAAACCTTTTAAATCGCACTTACCAGCTTTAATGATTGCATCAGCAATAACTTTACCGTGACCTCCAGCGCCTATGATTACTATTCCTTCTTTCATCTCAATTAACTAAACGTTTGTATTGGTCTTCCATTCGTTGCATATTCAACTCCCAAATTCCTTTTTCCTGCAACAGTTTTCGACTTAAAGGAAGTGATTTTTGTTGAAGTTCGTCGTAATTCTTAGCTGAAACTAACAAATAATTTGCGAGGGCTTCTACGTCATCAATTGGGACTAAAAAACCATTTTCTTCGTGTTTTATCCATTGTGTATTGGCAGGAATATCGGTTGCGATGCAAAATGTTTCACATGCCATTGCTTCATTCAAGGAGATATTATTTCCATCTGACAAAGAAACTGAAACAAATACATTCGATTGATTCAATACTGATACTATCTCAACTTGTGGGATTTTACCGAAAAAAGTAACAATGTCATTTATTCCCAATTCATTCACTAATGATTCAATTTCACTTTTGAGACTGCCGGCTCCAATTAAGTTCAATTGCAGATTTGGAATTTCATTCTTCACCTTGGCAATTGCTTTTAACAAGTGCGGAATATTATAAACTGTTTCGAAGTTTCGCGTGCTTGTAACCACGAACTTTGAATCGTCCAATTTGCGTTGATTTGCGTTGAATAGTTTTGGATCAATTCCAAAGGGTAAGACCATTATTTTCGATTCCGGCACGTTCAATTTCTCCGCTTCAATTTTCATTTGGTCTGACATTACTGTAACAAACTGCGCTTTAGAGAACGCATATTTTAAAAGGAAACGATAAACTTTAGAACTTTGCGGACTAATCAATAAATCAGTTCCTAGCGCAGTTATAATATATGGTTTAAATCCACACAAAGCACCTGTAATTCCATAGCTTGTTGCGTATAAAGCGTGAACGATGTCTGGATCAATACTTTTTATTAGCTTTTTCACTTTTCTATACTTGAAAAGTACTTTCCAATTGCCTCCTTTTACAGAAATATTCGATGTGTCAACAAAATGAGTCGGAATACCTGGAACTTCAGCTGATTTAAAACTAATTAAATGTACTTCATGTCCAAGTTGCTTGAAATGATTACACCAACGAACGGTATGAATACTTTCACTATCGGCAAAAAAACAAATTTTCATTTCAGCAATCCTTGTTTTTTGTAGTATTCTACAGTGTTCTCAATTCCTTTTTCAACTCCAACTGGGTAAGTAAAATTCTCTCTCAAGCGTACATCAGAATATTCCAATCTGTTTGAAATCGTCTGTAATTTCTTAATTCCCAACTTATCTACAAAGCTAGTTAAAATTGATGGCACCTTATATTTTCGGGTTTTCTTATTCATGGATTTCATGATAATTGTATAGAAATCATTCAATTCCATGGCATAGCCAACGTTATAAATTCCATTTTTCGTTTGATTCTCCAATGCCGAAACAATGGATGCTGAAACATCTGAAACATACACATAATTGACCATCGCACCCTTCGTGTAAATCAAAGGTTTTCCATTTTCAATCGTCTGCATTAAGTTCAGTAATGCATTGAAAGGGTGGTGTTCTCCGAATACATTTGTAGGACGCAAAACAACCAATTCAAATGAATTTGATTTTGATGCTTCAGTAAACAACTGTTCTGAAATGTTTTTTGTGCGTTCGTATTCATTTTGAGGTGTTGGATCAACATCTTCAGTAATCTTTATTGAACTATTGCTGAATGGTTTTCCAACAACGCCCACACTACTCAAGTGAATTGCCTTTTTAATTCCTGTAAGTTTAATTGCTTCCAAACAGTTCTTCGTCCCTAAAACATTTGTCTTCTCTAGTAAGTCGTGATTCCGAACTTCTGCCGCCAGGTTGATTAATACCTCTTGTCCTTCAAACGCACTTTTAAGCGAATCGATATTCATTAAATCCGCCTCCACAATTTTAACAGAAGAATCAAATAGATTGACCAGTTTTTCTTTCTTCCTCGTGATTACAGAAATTTCATACTTATCCAAATCAAGCATCTTTACAAAATCCTTCCCTACAAATCCGCTTGCACCTGTTATTACAATCTTTTGTTTACTCATGCTCATTTGATATTTTAGTGTGTTCATTTTTAAGTGAATAAATACTAAGTATCACCAACCAAAAGGTAAAAAACACGATTCCACTTTGTCGTTGTAACATTGATTCAAAAAGACAATTATACGCCAGGCAAGAAGCCAAAAGCAACAATAACCAATTCTTTGTTCTACAACCTTTTACTATTCCAAAGCCCACAATAAAAAGTAGAATTATCATTCCAATTATACCGATTTCCAATCCAGTTTGTAAATATTGATTATGTGGATTGTATAGTATCTGTCCTCTATCATCTTGTCGTGCCATATCAGTTTGATGATATCTTCGTAAGCGATCGCTAAGGTGATAATCTACATTTCCTGTTCCAACGCCCATTGGATGGTCTGCAATTTCTTTGGCTGTAACGGTCCACATGATTAGGCGAACGTCATCACCATTGTGCGTTCCATCAAATTCCAAAAACTTATCTGGGTCTTCCGCAAATTTCGTGAACGAACTTAAAGAACTTGAAATATCACTTTTTAGAGAAGGAACACTAAAAAATAGGAATATTAGAACAAGCGGGGCAGCTAAGAAAGTGCTCAAAGCAGCCCATTTTCCAAAGCGTTTATTAATTATAATCAACACCATGATTCCTATTACCAAAAGTGCAAACGAAATACCTGAAAGGGAAAGTCCGAGGACTAGCATCATCATCGCGATCAAATTAAAAAGGACGACCAAGTAGGTTGTGAAGAACCGGAATCCGTTTTTCCAACCGTACCAAGAAAGCGCCATCGATAATGTTAAAAACACGGCAAAATAAGTTGGATGTTCATTTGTAAGATAAGATGATGTAAAGCATTCCAAAAAGTAATCTATTTCGTTATAACATTGAATTCCTTCTACTAATGAAATAGCTGTTGTCAATAGAATTGCTCCAATTAATCCAACGGTAACTGAAAACAAAGTAATGCCTTCCTTTGGGCGAATAAAAAACAAAAGTGGTATTAAAACGAATGATAACTTATATTCTAAATACTTCAAACCAACAGGTGGATTATTTGTAAAAAGGTAACCAATTACATAGGCCAGATATAAAACAATAAATGCAAGCATCAATTTATTCGGTGCTACAATCTTCGCTTTTCCGTTAATCAAACCAATAATACCACCAATAAATACAAGTAGCAAACCAACCGGTACTAATTTTGGTGAAAAACACAGCAAAAAGGAACAAACTCCTAATAGAAATTGATAGCTGTTATTGTAACCAAGTGCGTTTTTCATTCTGCTAGATTAGTTATTCGGACGTCGTCTTGCCTTTTATTTTGTGAACTAGATTAGATAAAATTCGAGTAAATAAAATTGAGCAGTAAAATAGTACAATAGGAACAATTATCGCCTCTATAATTAATGATTTATACGATTCAGGTCCTCCTCGAACAAGCATAGCAGTAAAAGCCGTGATTCCACATAAAATAATCAGCCAAATCAATTCTTTTACACCAGAGGAGGCAAAGGTTTGTTTTAAGTACGCTCCAATAACTATCAACGCTAAAAAAGCTCCACCTATAGGAATTCCGAAATATGAAAAATTCAAATACCATCCAGAAACATGATTGATTGTAAAACCTTGACCTTCTGGAAAGTTTAGCTCCTTCGCATAATACGAATATGAATCCAAAACATCCTTACTTCTACTCGATTTTGGTTTCATCATTTCCAGCAGAGCTCTAAAGCTTAACCCGAATTTTGGCTGCACATCATACTTTAGTATTCCGTACAAAGAAAAATGACCGGCAAACAACTCATTGCTAAACACAATACTTGTAACCGAATGCACCACCTTTTCAACGAAAGTCATATTTCGATATGCACCTGATATTTTTTCATTCGGAAGCTTCATTTGCTCACCATCAACTATAAGAAAATTTGGATGTTCTTTAATTTGTTCAAAGAACTCTTGTTTACGAATGGTTAAATCCAATTTCTCAAGTTTAATGGAATCAGCGTAGACCATTACTACTGTATCTTTCAAGGACTCCAAATGAATGAATTCTTTTGACTTCTCCATCGAACGATGAATCACAAAGGTTCTATCCAATTGAAACAGTGCAGCCTTTTCTTTATTCGAAGGAGTGCTTACAGATGCTGTAAGTCCAAGTTTTGATGCGATATTAGGCAACATCGCTCGTATTGGATCATTCACCAAAAGAATAAAACAAAAGAATCCTCCAAAAAGTGCATATAATTTTAGCGATTTTCGAATACTTCTATGTGGGAAGGAAAACAGTAAAAGAGCGATAATTCCTGATAAAAATGTTTCGTGACGAGAACCAATAAGAACAAGATAAATATTGGCCACAAAAAACATTATCCAGAATAGAATTGATGGCTTTTTGACTTCAACAAAACGAATACCTTTCGAAAAATACAACCCAAGATAAACATACAAAGAAAAGATCATCGTCCAATTAAAATACTGGTGAACAGAATAATAATTCACACCCGAAGAACGTACATTGATGTATACTGATTCGCTTAAAATCAATGAAAAGTAAATTACTTCCTTCACAATCATAAACGAACCAATAAGGCAAACAATAGCGACTAGAACAATTGGCAAACTACTAAGTTGAGCCGGGCGTTTATCTGTTTTAATTTCAGGAACTTTATTTTCGTGTTTCTTTTTTAAGAAGCGAAGGCAAACGAGTTGATATGTAACAATGAATAATCCATAAAGGAAAATAACCAAATAATACGTCCCGTCTAATTCGACATTGAACATCTTTTCCATCAGGTAATGGTATTTTAACCCGATTGATTCACCAATTCCTGTGATTTTATCAATACAGAACAACCAAGAACCTGCTAAAGACCAAAAGTAAAATACAGCCGTAACAATTGGAAAAACAATGTTTTTTTCGATTTTCCACGTTTTTCGCTGTAACCAAAAAATCAGTCCTGAAACCAATGCCAAAATGAATATAGCTACCATTTGATTTTCTTAATATTTAAATAGGTTTGAATCAGCGTTATTAGGCCTAGTAGCAAAATACTAATTACAAATGAATACAAGTAATACTCTACGGATGATTCATTCTTAACTCCAAAATAAACAAAAATAAGGTACACACCTAGACAGATTAATAAGTTATATGCATTTGTTGCGCGGACATGAATGGCATCTAGAAAACTTCTTAAGATGATGTATAAACCGTAACCAAAACTACTTAATAGCACAATTCTGGCGTATCCAATTAAATTCGATCTAAAATTAGAACCCAAAAGTAAATTCAGAAAGAACTCTGTAAAAAAGTAAAAAAGAACATATCCAAAGGTTGTGAGTGCAACACAAATAAGCACGAATACTTTAAATCTATGTACGATTAAATCTTTTCTTTTTTGGTTCATGAAGCTAGCAATCTCAGGCAACAAAACTAAGCTGATTGGCGCAAATGCGGCACCTACTAAATTCAAAAGAGTAATGCAATAGGCGACATCTCCTCCGATTAATATGTCATTTTGCATTTCCAGAACGATATATGTGGGTAAAGTGAGAATTGCCAATAAGGCAAAATCGCCTAAAACGCGTGGTAATCCATATCGCAATAAAACCATGGAGTCCTCCTTCATCAATTTCTTATTTATTTCAATATCATACTTCTTGAATATAACTCCAATAACAATTACACAACTTAGAAAAAGCGAAATCGTATTCAAGTAGATTAGATCAAGAACCGAGTCCGACAGAAATAAAATTGTTAGTGGCATAATACCAACATTGACGAATTGAACAAAATTTGCGAGATAAATATTCAACTTCCCCCTGAGAAAACCATAAATTATAGCATGAAGGCCATAAGTAAGCAGTAACATTCCCATTGGTAAAATAAAATCACTGTATTTGTCGGAACCAAAAAATATTTCAGAAAAGAAATTGCTGCCTATACCTAGAATTGAAGCTAAGAGAACTCCAGAGGCGCTTATCCAAATCAATCCGGCAAAGAAATATGAATTTCTATTTGATTCCAGACTTACGTAGCGAGGAATTGAAACTCCAAGTCCAATCATCATTAATGGAAGTAAAAAAGAAACTGTTCTTCGAAGAATTGAATATTCGCTAAATCCATACTCATCGAATTGTTGATTCGCGACTCTAAACACCAAAAAACCGAGAATCATTATGGTCAACTCAGTACCAAATGTCACTACATAATTTTTGTATTTTTTAACCATGCGAATTTGAATTCAGCGTATAGTATAAGTTCTAGCGAAGAGATTAAAAAATGAACACTAAAAGCTGTTCTACAAATTGTTAGTTTGCTGTAACCATTCGCAATATATTTTCATTCCATCTTTAAAATAGATAGGCTCATTGTATCCTAAAAACTGCTCTGTGCGCTCAATATTCGCTAATGAATCTCTGATGTCACCCGGACGATCTGGACCATTTACAACTTTGCACAAGGAATTAAATTTATTGAGTTCAATTAGATTTTCCTTGATTTCTTGCACAACATCATTCAATGAAAAATACTCTCCACAAGCGACATTAAATGCATTTCCAAAAGCCAAAGTAGAATCCGTTGTCAAACCAAGAATATTGGCCTTAACCGCATTCATTACATATGTGAAATCACGTGTTTGACCTCCATCTCCGTGAATAGTCAATTCATCTCCTGAAATCATTTTATCAATGAACTTCGGAATTGCAGCCGCATAAACTCCATTTGGGTCTTGTTTTGGACCGAAAACATTAAAGTAACGTAATCCAACTGTTTCAATATTGTGCAACTTGTGATATACATTTGCATAATCCTCATTCAGTTTTTTTGTCACCGCATAAGGCGAAAGCAATTCACCTTCATCTCCAATGTTTTTTGGTGAAACCAAACTGTTTCCATAAACAGATGAGGAACTCGCATAAACAAACCGTTTAATATTGGATTCCTTCGCTGCATGCAACATATTCAAAAAACCAGTTGCATTCACCAAATGCGTATTATGAGGAAATTCAATCGAACGAGGAACTGAACCCAAAGCCGCCTGATGCGTAACAACGTCAATTCCCTTAAGCGCATTTCGACAGGTTTCGTAATTCGTTATATCGCCTTCTATAAAGGTAAATAACTGATTCCCATTAAATTCTTCGAGGTTTGACATTCGACCTGTGGCCAAATTATCCAAAACCGAAACTTTGATATTATTTTCAAGTAAAAAACCAACAATATTAGATCCAATAAATCCAGCACCACCCGTTACAAGAACGTGGCTATCCTTTAATTTTTCTAATCCTTGCTTTAAATTTTTACTTAGCATAGTTTACTGCTCTTTTTTCACGAATGAGCGTTACTTTAACTTGTCCTGGATAAGTCATTTCCGTTTGAATTCGTTGGGATATTTCAAACGACAACTCATCTGCTCTTGCATCAGAAACTTTATCACTTTCAACCAGAACTCTCAATTCTCTACCTGCTTGAATTGCATATGCAGTGTTTACACCATCATATCCTAAAGCTAAGTTTTCCAAATCCTTAATTCGTTTAATGTACGATTCAACAACCTCACGTCGCGCACCAGGACGAGCACCTGAAACAGCATCACACACCTGAACGATTGGCGAAATCAATGTTGTCATTTCAACTTCATCGTGGTGAGCACCAATTGCATTACATACTTCCGGTTTCTCTCCATACTTTTCAGCCAATTTCATTCCCAAAACAGCATGTGGTAATTCTGGTTCTTCATCTGGAACTTTACCAATATCATGTAATAATCCTGCTCGTTTTGCCAACTTTACGTTTAATCCTAGCTCAGCCGCCATAATAGCACAAAGATTTGCAACTTCACGTGAGTGCTGAAGCAAGTTTTGACCATAAGAAGAACGGTATTTCATACGTCCAACCATTCGCGTTAACTCAGCGTGTAAACCGTGAATTCCCAAATCGATACATGTTCTGCGACCAGTTTCTGCAATTTCTTCGTCCAATTGCTTACGCGTTTTAGCTACAACCTCCTCAATTCGGGCTGGATGGATTCGTCCATCAGATACCAATTGATGCAACGCCAAGCGAGCAATTTCTCTTCGCACAGGATCAAAGCACGAAAGAATAATTGCCTCAGGAGTATCATCTACAATAATTTCGACACCAGTTGCTGCTTCTAACGCGCGAATATTTCGTCCTTCACGACCGATGATTCTACCTTTCACTTCGTCAGATTCGATGTTGAACACCGATACAGAATTCTCCACGGCTTGTTCTGTTGCAACACGTTGAATCGTTTGAATTACAATTTTTCGTGCTTCGCGATTTGCGTTTAATTTCGCTTCTTCAACAATCTCATTGATGTGAGACATTGCTGATGTTCTAGCTTCATCTTTCAAAGACTCAACCAAAGATGCTTTTGCGTCTTCAGCCGACATTCCGCTTATTTTAGAAAGTTCTGCAACCGTTTTTTGGTGCATTTTTTCCAATTCTTGTTGTTTCAATTCATAAGCGCTGATTTTTCCGTCCAGAGCCAATTGATTTTTCTCGAATTGCTTTTCAATTCGAGAAGTTTCCTCCATTTTCTTCGTTAAACTGGTTTCTTTATTTCTAATTCTATCTTCGGTTGATTGAAGCTTACGTTCTCTGTCCTTTATTTTAGACTCGTGTTCTTCTTTCAACTTCAAAAACTGCTCTTTCGCTTGAATGATTTTATCCTTTTTCAAGCGTTCTCCTTCTTTTTCTGCGTCTTTCAACAACTGATCTGCTTTCTGTTTTAAAAGACTTTTTTGAATAACGATGGCACCAGCGATTCCAACCACTAATCCAATTATTCCAAATATAATTCCCATAATTTCACTTTTTTAAATAAAAAAACCCCAACACACATACGTTGATCGCATGAAATGATGGGGAAATACGATAAAAATAAAGTTAACTTCTAGTCGTCTAATTCATCTGACAAAGCTTGCAAGTCGTCTTCAATTTCCTTCAATTTAGAATTATCAACGTCTTCCGATTTTGTCACATTATCCGATTTTGATGCCAATTGTAAAGCAGTCATTGCAAGCAAATCTTGCATGTCTTTTACGGCATAATTATCTTGAAGTAATTTAATTGCTTTGTTGATGTCACTTGCAGACTTTAAAACACGTTTTTCCTCGCTTTCTTCAACAGAAAGTGGGTATGTTCTACCGGCTACAACAACTTTTAAAGACAACTTAGCCATTCTTTATTTTTTTAACTGACCAATGCAGTATTCTATTTCCTTCACCAATTCATCGATTTGCTCATCCGAAACACCAATTTCATTTGAACTTTCAACGGATTGTTCCTTCGCCTTCGCAATGTCAGATTGTAAATTAACAATCTTGGCATTTAACGTTTCAACTTCATTTTTCGAAAAATCCAGTTGTGCTTTCAACTGATTCAGTTCATTCTGAAGCGATTCATTTTTAGTTTTTTCAACCGATAATTGACCTTTCAATTGAGAAACCTTTTCTCTAATCTTTTGTATCAACTCATTAATTCGATCTGCCATTGTTACGACTTTAATACAAAAATAGCATAGTAATAGACACAATCAATATTTTTGGCAGATTTGTTGCGGATAACTTATCAAACATCTATTTTTGATAAATGCAGAAATCCCATTTATTGTTGGTTGGTTTTTTGAGTTTTACTAGCTCATTAATTGGTCAAAATCTAGAAAAACACGATTATCATCCTCCTCTCAAAATCCCATTAATTCTGGCATCAAATTTTGGTGAATTGAGACCAAATCACTTTCACATGGGTCTGGATTTCAAAACAAATGGCAAAGAAGGTTATAACCTTTACTCTGTTGAAGATGGATTCGTATCACGAATAAAAGTCTCAACTTATGGCTATGGAAAAGCGATTTATATCGATCATCCAAATGGAGTTACAAGTGTATATGCACATTGTAGTGAATTCAAAGATCAAATTGACAGCTTGGTTCGCTCGACACAGAAAAAAGAAGGGAATTTTGAAATCGACATTTCATTGAAAAAAAATGAAATAGTTGTAAAAAGAGGACAAATAATCGGAATTTCTGGAAATTCAGGTGGTTCGACGGCACCACATTTACATTTTGAATTGAGGGACACGAAAACGGAACATGCTTTAAATCCTTTGATTTATGGTTTTGATATTGCAGATTCAAAAGCACCTGAAATTCGTGGTGTGAAAGTTTATGGATTGACCAAAGATGGTTATCGTTTTCCGGACAAATCTATTAGACGCACCACAACGAAAAGTGGAAATGATTATGTGATTACAGACAATTTAATAACTGTTCCATCCTCCTATTTAAGTAAAACTGGAGGAATCGGATTCGCTTTTGACGTAATTGACCGTTTAGACGGTGCGTCAAATCAATGTGGAATGTACGGTGGCACGTTAATAATAAATAACGACACAATTTTTGGGCAGGAAATAAAACGTGTACCTTTCGAGTCAACACGATTTGTGAATTGCCACAAAGATTACAACGAATATTCGGTCAACAAACGCAAATTTCATAAGGCATTTAAAACAAAAGAAAATGACTTGCCGATTTATACACAAAATGGTTTGGGTGTGTACTGGACGACTCCCGGAGCGTTGTTAAAAGTACACTTCATTGCGTACGATGTGAAATTGAATCGCTCTGAAATAAAATTCGATGTGAAAATAGCGGAAGGACCAATTAATTCATTGAACGAAATTTACAGTTCTAATGCTGCAAATCCTGACACCCCAATTCGATTTGAAAAAGACAATACAACTGTCGATTTTGGATTAGCCACAGTGTATGAACCAATGAAAGTTTCCAAATCAACGATCGACAAATCAATTGGTGACCCGAATGAACCTGTTAACAATGCGTACTTGATTAAGATTAAATCCAACGAAAAGAAAGACGGAAAACATTACTTAGAAATGATAACCGAAAAAGGACGGAAAAAAGCGCTGACATTGACATATGATGATAGTACTTTCTATTGTCGCCCAAAATACTTTGGCACATACACTATAAAACGGGATGTAACGCCACCTGCGGTTAGTCCAATTAATTTCACTACAAGTACAACATACACAACAAGAACCTCACTTCAATGGCGTATTTCAGATTCTCAAATTGGAATCGACGACTACGATTTATTTATTGATGGAGAATGGGTATTAATTGAATATGATTATAAATCGGGACTTGTAACATATAATCGCGAAACTTCATTCGTTGGAACCAAAGAATTAAAGCTCATAGTCAAGGATGAATGCGGAAATAGCACTGAATGGAAATCCACGATTGAGTTTAAATAATGATTTAATTTAAAATATACCACATGAAGAATATCATATCAATTGTATTGTTTTCAATTTTAAGCCTTGGATGCTCGTCAAATGTTGAAGATTCGGAAGAGTTATCAATTAAAGAAACGCCTGATTTTATAGATTCTAAAGGTATTGAAATGTTGGAGACATTTTATAGAAAATATTTTGTTCTCGTTGAAAACTCAATTGATCCTTCTGAGCTTGAAAATTTACAAGTTGAAAATTGCACAAAGGAGTTTATGAAAAAAAGTAAGAAATGGAAAATAGATTATGATCCATTTATAAATGCGCAAGATGCAAGTGCTGAGTCTGCAAATTCATTAATTATAAAACGAATTTCTAACAGAGAAAAAACTTTCAGTGTGAGCTATACTTATCCAGGTAGAGATACTCCAAACGAGATTCTTTTAACGTTAGAAATAGTTGATGGGATTTATCTGATTTCAAATATTGATCTTTAAAGAAACTTAGGCTTATTGACCTAGAACTTTTGCATCAACAAAAAACTGCGAATAGACATTGATTTCGTAATCCGAAGCGATCGTTTCATCGGTTATGGATTTTACACGTAGCGTGAAATTATCTTTTTTAATGTATTCTTTTAAATCTGAATCCGTCGTAAAAATATCCAATGTGTTTCCTTGTGAGTCAGGAACATTATCATACCAAGCAATTTTCAGTTCGTTCAAATCCTCAGCATTGATGAATATTTCAATAGATTCCAAAAAACCAAAATCACCTCCACTTGGAGAATCGATTCTTAATTCAAGTTTTTTTAATAAAATTTCTTCAATTAAATCCTTGCGCGTATCATTAACTTCAAACGTAGCCTCTGAATTCGACGTTACAGAAGGCGTTAAAACACTGAACGGAAGACCTAAACCCGAAGTACTCGGAATAACAACAGTAGCGTTGTAATCCATTTCGAATTTCGTTAGTTCGTCTATTTTTTTACAGCTGTTAGTAAACGTGAAAACAGCAAATCCAAGTAGTAAAATATAAATTCTCATACCAATTAAACGTAAAAAAAAGTAAAACGTTGTTTATTTTATGCTTGTGTTGTTGGCGTTCCGAAATTCATAGGAGGCAATTGATTTGGATCTAAATCTACAATTACACCGTGTGTTTCCTCAAATTTTTGAACGTTGTCCTTTAAAGCGTTCAATAAACGTTTCGCATTTTGTGGAGTCATGATAACACGTGATCGTACTTTTCCTTTTGGCACGCCAGGCATCATTTGAACGAAATCACTAACAAACTCAGATGGAGAGTGAGTAATGATTGCGAGATTAGAATACACTCCTTCAGCTACTTCTTCTGTAAGCTCTATGTTGAATTGATTTTCTTTTTTGTTTTCCATAATCAAATATAAAAAAAATAGGGGCTAAAATTAGCCCCTACTCATGTATTTTAATTTAAATCGAATTACTCAACCTCAGAAGCTTCAACCATTTCTGCCATTTCGGCCTTCGAACCGACTAACATTTTTTGGTATTCACGAACTCCAGTTCCAGCAGGAATCAAGTGTCCAACAATAACGTTTTCTTTCAATCCAAGTAAGTGATCTTCTTTACCAGAAATTGCTGCTTCGTTCAATACTTTCGTTGTTTCCTGGAACGATGCCGCAGAAATGAACGATTGTGTTTGAAGTGAAGCTCTTGTGATTCCTTGTAACAGTGGAGTTGAAGTTGCAGGAACAGCATCTCTTGATTCCACTAACTTTTTGTCAGATCGTTTCAATTGACTGTTCTCGTCTCTCAACCTTCTTGCTGTAACAATTTGTCCTGCTTTTAATGAATCAGATTCACCCGCATCTACAACAACTTTCATTCCGTAGATGTCATTGTTCTCCTCCATGATGTCAGCTTTATGCACCGATTGTCCTTCCAAGAAACGTGTATCTCCTGAATCAACAATCATTGCTTTCAACATCATCTGACGTACAATAACTTCGAAGTGCTTATCATTAATTTTTACCCCTTGTAAACGGTAAACCTCTTGAATTTCATTCACCAAGTACTCTTGTACTTTTGTTGGTCCTTCAATATTCAAGATATCGTTTGGTGTAATTGCACCAACAGATAACGGTTGACCAGCTCTCACAAAATCATTTTCTTGTACAAGAATGTGTTTCGAAAGCGGAACCAAGTATTTACGAACTTCACCTGTTTTAGATGTAATTTGTATTTCACGGTTACCACGTTTGATTTTACCATATTCAGCAACACCATCGATTTCTGATACAACAGCAGGGTTAGATGGATTACGCGCTTCGAATAACTCCGTTACACGCGGTAAACCACCGGTAATATCTCCTGATTTACCAGCTTTACGAGGTATTTTCACAAGAATTTCACCACCATCAATTTTATCTCCTTCCTTAACAGAAATGTGAGCGTCAACAGGTAAGCTGTATTCTCTTAACACTTCTTTTGATTTAGGATCAATAATGTGTATTGCAGGGTTTTTCTTTTTGTCTCTAGATTCAGTAATTACTTTTTCAGTAAATCCTGTTTGCTCATCGACTTCTTCACGGTAAGTAATACCTTCCGTAACATTATCAAAAACAATTGTTCCTTTAACTTCAGAAATAATAACCGCGTTATATGGATCCCACTTACAGATGACATCACCTTTCGCCAATTTAACACCGTTTTCAATTACCAACTCCGATCCATAAGGGATGTTCGTCGTCATTGTGATGTTTCCTTTAGCATCAGTAATTTTCAATTCAGCAGAACGTCCAACAACAATCTTAGAAATTCCATCTTTGGTTTTTCTGTCAATTGTTCTTAACTCTTCGATTTCTACAGTACCTGCAGTTTTCGCTTTCAAATCAGATTCGTCAGCAATGTTCGATGCCGTACCACCCACGTGGAATGTACGAAGTGTCAACTGTGTTCCTGGCTCACCAATAGATTGAGCAGCAACTACACCAACAGCATCTCCACGTTGAGCATCTCTAAGAGTTGACATGTTACGTCCGTAACATTTAGCACAAACTCCTCTTCTCATCTCACAAGTAAGAACTGAACGAATTTCAACTTCATCAATATCTGCAGCATCAATTTGCGCAGCAACTTGATCAGTTATCATTTCTCCCCCTGCAACGATTAATTCATCTGTTGTTGGGTGGAAAATATCTTGAACAGCTGAACGACCAATAATACGGTCTGACAATGGCTCAACGATTTCATCATTTTTCTTCAATGCTGTAGCTACCAATCCTCTTAGTGTACCACAATCATCAGAATTAATAACCACATCTTGAGCAACATCAACCAAACGACGCGTCAAGTAACCAGCATCTGCTGTTTTCAAGGCTGTATCGGCAAGACCTTTACGTGCACCGTGAGTAGAAATAAAGTACTCAAGAATTGATAAACCTTCTTTAAAGTTCGATAAAATTGGATTCTCAATAATATCTTGAGACGATGCTCCAGATTTTTGAGGTTTCGCCATCAATCCACGCATTCCAGACAACTGACGAATTTGCTCTTTCGATCCACGAGCTCCGGAATCAAACATCATATAAATTGAGTTAAATCCTTGTTTATCGTTTTTCAATTGCTCCATCAATGTGTGCGTCAAACGTGAGTTTGTATGCGTCCAAATATCAATGATTTGGTTGTAACGTTCATTGTTAGTTATAAGACCCATATTGTAATTTGCCAATACGTCTTTTACTTCTTCCTCAGCTTTTTCAACCAATACAACTTTTTCTTTAGGAATAATAATGTCATCTAGGTTAAACGACAATCCACCTTTAAAGGCCATGTGATAACCTAATTCCTTAATATCATCCAAGAAAGCTGCCGAACGAGAAGTTCCACAAACTTTCAATACATCACCAATCATATCACGAAGAGCTTTCTTCGTCATTACATCATTAATGTAACCAGCTTCATTCGGTACACGCTCGTTAAAGATAACACGACCACATGTAGTTTCAATTAAACGAACAACTTGCTCTCCATTTTCATCAAGATCTGTTGTTTTAACTTTAAGAGAAGCATGTAAATCTAATCTACCTTCGTTGTGCGCGATAATTACTTCTTCAGGAGAATAGAATACTCCACCTTCACCTTTAACAGGATCTTCTGGTGTAGACACTTTTCCTTTTGTAATATAATACAGACCCAAGACCATATCCTGAGAAGGTACGGCAACTGTCTCTTATACACATCTCCGAGCCCACGAGACAGGCAGAAATCTCGT
>CAJXRM010000004.1 GCA_913059205.1 uncultured Flavobacteriales bacterium | reverse complement strand
TCTACACAGAGTAGATCGTCGGCAGCGTCAGATGTGTATAAGAGACAGAATTTATTATTTTTACCTTTTACACACAACGTTAAATTCTACATGAAACTAATCATTGATGCCAATAAACGAAAGTTTTTGCCTGACTTCAAGGAGTTGTTTCGGTACAAGGATTTGTTTATCACATTGAGCTGGAGAGATTTTCGGGTACGTTATGCGCAAACAACAATAGGGCTACTTTGGGCGATTCTACAACCGGTTGTAACATTATTTATTCTTTCGTTGGTTTTCGGTAAATTTGTTGGCGTAAAAACAGAGGTGCCTAGTCTGTTGTTTACCGCAGCAGGAATGAGTATTTGGACTTACTTTAGTTACGTAATGACCAATTCTGGAAACTCTATTATTTCTAGTCAAGAAATGGTCAAAAAAATATATTTTCCACGTTTGATTGTTCCACTTTCAAAAGCAGTTGTAGGTTTTATCGATTTTGGAATCTCTATCCTTATCTTGATTGCATTAATGATTTATTATCAGGTTCCTCCCTCCGTAAACATTTGGTTTGCACCGCTATTTATTTTTATTGGAATTATTGCAGCCTTGGGAGTTGGCATTTGGCTCAGCGCGTTGACTGTACGTTACCGTGACTTTCAACATATTGTTCCGTTTATGGTGCAAATTGGTTTATACATTACACCTATCGCATACCCTGCCGAATTTGCAACCCAACAGCTGCCAAAATGGGCGGCAAACATCTATTTTTTAAACCCAATGGCTGGTGTTGTTCAGGGGTTTCGTTGGAGTATGTTTGGAGGTGAAGCGCCTGGACAACTTATGTGGGTTTCAGTTATAATGATTCTGCTAATTTTTATAACTGGGCTTCTCTATTTCAACAAGGTAGAAAAAAACATGGCTGATTATGTCTAATACAACTAATACTGCCATCAGCATATCGAACCTTTCAAAACGCTATTTGATTGGTAAAAAGAAAGACGGATCATTGCGTGGCTCCTTGTCTTCTATTTTTAAAACGGGTAATGATTCTGAACAAGAGTTCTGGGCCCTTAAAGACATTAATTTTGACATACAAAAAGGTGATGTCATCGGTATCATTGGAAAAAATGGGGCGGGTAAAAGCACACTACTAAAAATCCTATCGCAGATAACATTTCCGACTACTGGAAAGATTGAAATCAACGGAAGAGTGGCTTCGTTGCTTGAAGTAGGTACTGGATTCCATCCTGAATTGACAGGACGTGAAAACATCTACTTGAATGGAACTATATTAGGAATGACGCGCAAGGAGGTTGCAGCCAAATTTGATGAAATAGTTGCTTTTTCAGGGATTGAAAAATTCATAGACACACCAGTAAAACGCTACTCCTCTGGAATGTATGTCCGTTTAGCGTTTGCTGTTGCTGCACACTTAGAACCTGAAATTTTGATTATTGATGAGGTTTTGGCCGTAGGTGATGCGGAATTTCAAAAAAAATGTCTCGGAAAAATGAAAGATGTGGCCAGCGAAGGAAGAACTGTGATTTTTGTAAGTCATGATCTTGAAGCCGTCTCAAGTCTCTGTGACCGAGGAATACTCTTAAACAAGGGAGAAATACAACTAATTGACACAATTCCAGAAGTATTAAATCGATACAACAATAACTTTCAGGATTCTTATCAATCTTGGGATAAGGGAGAAAGACCAGGAGATGAAACAATAAAATTAAACTCCGTAAGAATTATCAACAAAGATTTACAACAAATAAACACTGCCAAACCGCAAGAAAAAGTTGGAATTGTGGTGAATTATGAAATTCTTAAGGACAATGCGAAACCCGCACCAAACTTCCATTTCTTTATTGGAAACAATACATTGGTTTTTGTCGCAATCGCTGAAAGTGAACTATTAAATAAAGGAACTTACGAAACTATAACCTGGATTCCTGAAAATCTTTTAAACAATGACACCTACAGAATTGGTGTTGCTTTTACAACCCTTGACATAATGAATATTCATCTATACGAGCGTGAAATAATACATTTAAAGGTTATCGAAAATAAATTAGAGCGGGATTCAGACTTTGGCGGTCAACTACCAGGTGCTGTTCGACCATTATTTATTTCCAACACAAAAAAAATAGAACAATGAAATTATTTAAGTTACTCCTGAAGTACTTCAACTATAAGTTTGGAATTAGTCCAAAAGACGAATATGTTAGTTTTGACAGTCAAAGTGTTTATTACGGACATATAAAGATTAAATACAAAGGAATCCAGGCTATTAGGTGTCCTTTTGATTACGTAATGTATCAAATGATCATTTCAGAAGTAAAACCAGATTTAATTATTGAAATTGGTACGAATCAAGGTGGAAGCGCCGTCTATTTTTCAGATTTAATGGATGCTTTGAAAATAGATGGTGAAATTCATTCTATTGATATCAATAATGACGCAAAAGAAAACGTTCAAGGGTATTCAAAAATTCACCTTTTCACGGATGGGTGGGAAAATTACGACCTTGAATTGACAAAAAAATTCAAGACAATTTTAGTAATTGAAGATGCTGCACACACCTATGAATGTACTTTAGGTGCTATCAATAAATTTGCATCAGTCGTTACACCTGGCTCCTACCTAATCGTTGAAGATGGAATTGTTTCGGACATCAATATGAGCAAAGATTTAAATGGTGGGCCACTTAGATCCTTGAGAGAATTTCTGCCTCAACATCCTGAATTTGAAGTAGACAGAAGATGGTGCGATATGTTTGGTAAAAATGCAACCTTCAACGTAAACGGTTACTTAAAAAAGTTGAACTAATGGAAGAACATTTTGAGTGGACTGGAGAACGTCTAACAACTTCAAAAACGAATGAAATTGCAATTCACCACTTGCATCGTTACGCTATTGCTATTGATTTAGCAAAAGGGAAAGATGTTCTTGACATTGCTTCTGGTGAAGGGTATGGTTCCAACTTATTAGCGAATACAGCAAAGTCAGTCACAGGTGTTGACATTTCTGAGTCTGTAATTGAATTTGCTAAAAAAAAATATACTCGAAATAACCTATCGTTTAAAGTAGGGTCCACATCCAATATCCCGTTGGAAAATGACTCTGTCGATCTGTTAGTCAGCTTTGAAACAATTGAACATCATAACGAACATGTTGAAATGATGGATGAAATAAATCGGGTTTTGAAGGAAGATGGTGTTCTAATTATTTCTTCGCCGAACAAGGAGTTTTATTCGGACAAAACAGGTTATAACAATCCATTTCACGTCAAAGAATTATACAAAAATGAATTTGAGGAATTAATTCAATCCTATTATCCTCACGTTGTGTCATTCGATCAACAAATTGTATACGGTTCGTTAATTTCTTCTTCGAAAAATGCGGGCTCAATGTTTAGTGAATACTCTGGTGATTTCGAAAAAATCAACAAATCACAGCATATTACTGAGTCCATGTATACCGTTACAATTGCCTCTAAAAAACCGTTGAATACTGATCACTTTTCGGCGAATTCATTTTTCAGAAGTGATCGACACCTGGAATTACTAATGAACCAATCTCAAGAGGTCTACAATTCAAAAACATACAAAATCGGTAATTTAATCGTAAGCCCCTTTAGGTTCTTAAAAAAAATATTTACCAAATAGTTTGAAGTTATCAATCATAATCGTTCATTATAAAACGTATGATTTAACGCTACGTTGTATTCGCAGTATATATACGAGCAACTCAAGCTTTGATTTTGAAATTATTGTAATAGACAATGATTCACAAGACGGAGCAGGCGAAAGTGTTACTTCCGAATTTTCAACCGTAAAATGGATTTACAACAATACGAATGCTGGTTTTGGGAGGGCAAATAATTTAGGTGTTCTGAATGCAAATGGAGAATACATATTGTTTTTAAATTCAGATATGTTGGTGCTTAAAGATTCCATTATAGATTGCCTTGCATATATCCAGAAAAACCCAACTATTGGTGTCCTCGGTCCAAAATTACTAAATGAAGATGGGACCTTTCAAAAATCTGCCTACTCATACATTGGAGATCAACAAGAGATTTTAAAAGACAACCTATTATTGGATAAGTTATTCAATTTTAATTCTCCTTCGATCAAAGCGGTTATGGGCTCCTTTATGATTATTCCAAAAAACGTTTTTGAGCAAGTTCAGGGGTTTGATCCAGACTTTTTTATGTATTGTGAAGAACTTGATTTGTGTGAACGGATACATGCTCTCGGATATACGATACATTATTTAGAATCTGTAACAGCCATTCACAAGCATGGAGGAAGTTCTACAGCTTCCAATTGGTCAACTAGACAAACGTATTTATCACGTAGTTTACTCGTGTACAAGCGAAAAGGATTGTTACAGTATTTCATTTCACATGCTCTTTATCACTTCAACTTCATCACTAATTTTTTCTTGATGTGGTTACTGGACACTAATTATAGAAAATCATATTGGCTTGTTCTTCGCTCTTATTTCTCAAATTGGTTGATTTATTGGACAATACCTTTTAACTTTACTCGTAAATTAGGATCAGGAAGTAAACTGCTAAAAAGTGCTTAGAAACAAAATATTTAGTGAAAATGAACCCGTAAAAGTAAGTGTTGCTATGATTGCGTACAATGTTGAAAAATACATTGAGGAGGCAATTGAAAGTGTCCTAAATCAAGAAGTCGATTTTAGAGTTGAATTAATAATTGGTGAAGATTGCAGTACTGACGCTACACGAGAAATAGCTCTCAACTACCAAGCGAACTATCCTAGCATAATTAAAGTATTACTTCCAAAAAAAAATCAAGGGTTAACACCCAATTGTGTGGCAACCATTAACGCCTGTACAGGTGAATATGTTGCCCTTCTCGATAGCGATGATTATTGGACCAACACGAAAAAGCTTCAAATCCAAATCGATTTTTTGGATGAAAATCCTAAGTATTCGGGTAGCAGTCATCAGTCGATGAAAATTTACGATGACAAATCAGCACCTGAAAGCCTTTTTGGAGAAGAATTGGAGCGAGATTACGATGTAAATGATATGATTACTCATCGAAAATTTCACACCTCTTCTTTCGTTTTTAGGAGAGAATACTGGGTAAAAACAGGAGGAATACCACCGTCCATCTCGTCAAACGAAAGAGGAATTAATCCAATGGTTGCTATCTTCGGGAAAATTAAATATCACCCTGAAAGTATGTGCGTTTACCGTTTTTCAGGATTCGGCCTTTCTTCTCGTATTGATTATAAAGAATTAGAAACTGACTTAGCCATGTTGCCTTGGTTGAAAGGAATAGACTCTTCATTTCCGATCGCGAAGTTCAGGTCATTTCTACACCGGTGCATGTACACGTATGGAACAAAAAAAATACCATTTTGGCCTTTACTGAAACATTACATACTTTTCACACTCTATTCGTTCTCCTATTTCCCTAATAATTTAGGTGATATTAAATGGGGAACCCGAGAATTTTTCACCAAATTGAAGAAATCATGAAACAACTATTAAAAAAAACACCTCTATATCGTTATTATTACAATTATAGAGTACGAAAAGCACTTAAAGAGGAGCACCTTAACAATAGAAAAAACCGAGGTGAATTAATGCGAAAATATTTGCCAACAAATGGAATTGGTGCTGAATTAGGAGTGTTAAACGGTCAATTCAGTCGAGTACTTTTAGACTTTTGTAATCCAAAAGAGTTACACTTAATCGATCCTTGGTATTTTTTAGATTCTCATTGGAGTTGGGCTTCAGGCAATGATAGCACCGTGGATGCTGTAATTATTATCCTTAAGGAGAATAAGAAAGAAATCGAACAAAAGAAAATGTTCGTCCATATTGAAGACGACCTCGTGGTGCTTGAAAGATTTCCCGATGAATATTTCGACTGGATTTACATAGACTCTAGTCATCATTACATGCATACCGTTATGGAACTTGAAATTATTAAACGGAAAATAAAACCAGATGGAATAATTTGCGGAGACGATTGGCAACCAAACCCAGAGCATCGACATCATGGAGTATATAAAGCCGTTAATGAATTCATCAATACTGAGAATTACTCGATAGTTTATGCCAATTCAGAAAACTTACAATGGTTTATTAAGAAAAATTAAGTGAGTTCTCGCTTAAAATCTTATCTACAATAACCCGAAATTATATTCACTACTCAATGAAAATTGCAATATTAGAAACAGGACATTTTCAATATGCATTGACACAAACCGAAGTGTTTTCGGAATGCGATATTACTTATTTTTCAACATCCGAAGTAAAAACTCAGATGATCAATTATTCACCTGAATTTAAAAATAAGAACTATGTAATTATTGAATCAATAGGGAAAAATCATCAAGAGATTATTTCTACAGTGAATGAAGGTAACTTTGATTTATTGTTAATTAGCCCTGTATTCGATTCATATAGCGAATTAAAGAAAATCGTTAAATCCATATCCTGTAAAATTGTCTTAACAACACATAATATTAACACTTGGTTTAATGGGCGGTTTTGGTCACCAAACTCCTTTAAAGATCGTATAAATATGCGTGCAATTATCAAGCATTCAGATTACATTGCAGTAGAAGACTTTATTTATAATCATTTAAAAAGTACCAATCATCCTTATTTTACAAAACACCAATTTATCTACATTCCTTTCACTATTTTCCATGATAGTAAGGTTCGAAAATACTCTAAGATGGATAAATCACTTAAAATTGTTTTAACAGGACATATAGATGGTGATCGCAGAAGGTATGAAGAAGTGATAGAATTAATAAAACAGTATATAGGTAAAAGTGATGTTATTACTTTTTCGTTTGCTGGTCGTGCTAAAGGTGAATATGGCCAAAACATTAAAAACCAACTCATAGAAATTAAAGAAGCAGATGAAAACTTAGTCTCATTTTTTGAAGATGATTCGACTGCTGACGATTTTAGAAGAGAAATGGAAACATCAGACCTCGTTTTATCCACTAGTACAAGAACATTTAAAGGAATGGGAACAACAGAATACATCGGTCAAACTAAACCAACTGCCGCAATTCACGACATGATGACCTATGAACTACCCGGTTTTTTACCTGCTCATTTGAAAATTCCTGTTAATTTAGAGGGATCTGTTTTTAATTACGCATCTGCCAAGGAATTAGCAGATAGAATTAATGCAATTTTAACTGACAAAACAATACTCACGGAGTACAAACGAAAAGCAAAAGAAAATTCACTGAATTTTACCGCAAAAGAAATAAGAAAACAATTACCATTTTAATACTTAATAAATGCCAACATCATTAGTTACTGGAGGAGCTGGATTCATTGGAGCACACGTCACAAATGAATTAATCACAAAAGGCCACAATGTGGTTGTATTGGATGATTTAAGCGGTGGGTTTGAGGAAAATGTACATCCAAACGCCATTTTCATCAAAGGTTCAATTACAGACAATTCGCTCGTTGAAAAGCTATTCAACGAATATAAATTTGATTATGTCTACCATCTTGCAGCCTATGCTGCTGAAGGGTTAAGTCACTTTATCCGAAGATTTAACTATGAAAACAACTTGATTGGAAGCATTAATTTAATTAATCAATCTATCCTTCATAAAATAAAGTGTTTTGTATTCACTTCCTCAATAGCTGTTTATGGTAAAGGTCAACTTCCAATGCGGGAAGATATGATACCACAACCCGAAGATCCATACGGAGTAGCAAAATTTGCCGTGGAACAAGATCTCAAATGTGCGCATGAAATGTTTGGATTGAATTCAGTTATTTTCAGGCCTCATAATGTTTACGGCGAATATCAAAATATCGGAGATCGCTACAGAAATGTTATAGGCATTTTTATGAATCAATTGTTACAAGGTAAGCCATTAACTGTTTTTGGCGATGGAGAACAATCAAGAGCGTTCAGTTACATCGAAGATGTAGCACCGCATATTGCAAATTCTGTAAATATTCCTGAAGCTTATAATGAGACGTTTAATATTGGCGGTGACAATGATTACACCGTTAATGAGTTGGCAGTAACTGTTCAAAAAGTAATGGGAATTTCTCAAGATATTAATTATCAACCTGCTCGAAATGAAGTCGAACACGCCTACGCAGATCACTCAAAGGCCAAACGTGTATTCAATCTCAATGAAAATGATTTTGTTCTTTTAGAAAATGGCGTTCAAAAAATGGCGGAATGGGTTGATAAAGTTGGTTCGCGCGAAAGCGACTATTTTGGGGAAATTGAAATCGAAGAAAATTTACCACCAATATGGAAAAAGTAATTTCTCTGAATGAAAAAAGTACTAATTCTTGCTTATGATTTCCCACCTTACAATTCTGTAGGCGGATTGAGACCATATAATTGGTATAAATATTTTCAAAACTTTGATATATATCCAATAATTGTAACAAGGCAATGGGACAATACCACAGGTAACGAATTCGACTATATTTCACCTAGTAAATCAGATATTACACTGGTTGAATCAACAGATTATGGAACAATAATTAGAACTCCCTATAAAGCAAATCTATCCAATAGATTACTTTTAAAATACGGAAATAAAAGATTTAAATTTCTAAGAAAGCTTATCAGCGGATACTTTGAAATTGCTCAATTTATCTGGATTTGTGGCCCTAAAAAAAACCTATATACAGAAGCAAGAAGTTTTTTACGAAAAAACTCTGTTGACGCAATCATTGCAACTGGTGACCCATTTGTATTGTTTAAATACGCAAAAATGTTGTCGCAAAAAAGTAACGTCCCTTGGGTCGCAGATTACCGAGATCCTTGGTCATCAGATATTGGTCTCGAAAAAAAATATTTGTTAAGACTATTTTATAAATTTATTGAAAAGAAAACGATTAATAGCGCTTCGTTGATTACCATACCTAGTGAATTTTTTAAATTCAAAATCCGCAAATTGACTGATAATACAATTGAACTGCTTCCGAATGGTTATGATCCAGAACTTATTGAATCAATCAGTACTATTATTCCATCCAATCAAGTTTTAAGTATTGGTTTTATTGGTACTATTTATAAGTGGCACCCCGTTGAAAGCGTACTCAATGTATTAGATAATTATGTAAAAACTAAAGGTTCAGATTGTCTCAGACTTAGTTTTGTAGGAATTAATAACTTACAAGAAATTGAAAAGCTTATTGGTTCTAACTTTAATAATCTCAAGGAAATTATAACTCTTGAGCCAAAAATGTCAAACGAAAAAATTCTAAATAAAGCAGCCCAATTTGACGTGTTATTACTTTTTAATGACTTTTCTATAATTGGAACAAAAATCTACGATTATTTAGGATTAAAACGGCCTATTTTATTTTGCTATTCTGAAGACGAGTCTTCGATTAAGTTAATGAATAAATACTTCATTGAAAAATTTGGTAAGTCCGTCAAATTAAATGTTCAAGAACAATTAATTCGTAAAAAAAATGCAGGATTTATTATTAAAAACTCTGAACAATTAATATTGATATTGGACTCTATTATTGAAGAACACAAAAAAACGGGAAGTGTCAAATGCCACACAATTGACTCCGAAGAATTCTCTAGAAGAAACCAGACAAAAAAATTAGCCGAATTAATTCACGAAATAGTATGAAAAACAGCAATAAACACTCTTCCTGTTTGATTTGTAAATCTGAGCAACTAGCGCCTTTAAAAGGGTACGAATCTACATTTTTAGTTAAATGTACCGTTTGTTCATTTGTTTTTTCCGAAATGATTCCTTCAGAACAAGAATTGATGGACTTTTACGACGGCTACGGCAGAAATGATTATTTATCCCCTGTGACGATAAAACGTTACCATGAGTTGTTAGACAAATTCGAACCCTATAAAAAAACAGGTAAGATTTTAGATGTTGGATGCGGAATTGGCTATTTTCTGCATGAAGCAAAGAAACGAGGATGGGATGTTTTTGGAACTGAATATACTGATCTTGCCATTGAAATTTGCGCGTCCAAAGGGATTGAAATGAAACAAGGGAAATTAGATGTAAGCGATTTTGAACTCGGCGAATTTGATATCATTACCTCCTTCGAAGTACTTGAACATATAAACAATCCAGTTGAGGAGATTTCCAATTTTCACCAATTGCTTCGCCCTGAAGGATTAGTCTATTTAACAACACCAAACTTTAACTCTTTGTTGCGCTATAAATTAAAAGCAAAATATGATGTAATCACTTATCCTGAGCATTTAAGTTATTACACTCCAAAAACGCTTAAGTATAGCTTTGAAAAAAATGGATTCAAGAAGAAAAAAATTGAAACTACCGGGATTAGTTTGTCGAGATTAAAAAATTCTAAATCAGAATTAACTGTCTCACCCATTTCACAAAATTCAACAGATGAACATTTAAGGTCACGATTTGAAAAAAATATACTTCTCAAAAAATCCAAGCAACTCATTAACTTTTCATTGACGACATTTGGAGTTGGTGATAGTTTGAAAGGTTGGTTTATAAAAAAATAAAATGGCAGCCGTGCAAAATATCGTTATCATTAATTACGACATGGGAAATATTAATTCCGTTAAAAAGCAACTGGAGCGACTAGAGGCTAACGTAATGGTTTCTGCTGAAGCGGCAGATATTCTCAATGCAGATAAGTTAATTCTCCCGGGAGTTGGACACTTCAAAAAAGCAATGGAGAACTTGCAAGAACTGAAACTTATCGATGTTCTAAATGAGGCTGTACTAGTTCAAAAAAAACCAACACTTGGAATTTGTTTGGGGATGCAATTAATGGCAAGATTCAGCGAAGAAGGCGGTGTAAATGGATTAGGTTGGTTTGATGCAGAGGTGGTTAAAATGAAGGTTGAAGATTCGTTGCGATTTAAAATTCCTCATGTCGGATGGAATTCCATTCGACAACTTAAAAATTCAGAATTAAATCTAAATTTAATAGAAGAATCTTCTTTTTATTTCGTTCATTCCTACAAATTTGTTGCGAATGATGTAAAAGATATATTACATTCAACCAACTATTCTACCGATTTTACTTCAGCTATTTCCAAAGAAAATATTTTTGGAGTTCAATATCATCCAGAAAAAAGTCAAGATATAGGTCTTCAACTTTTTCGCAATTTTATTTCTATCTAATGTTTCGACCTCGCATCATACCGGTTTTATTATTGAAAGACGAGGCTTTGGTTAAGTCTGTCGAATTCAAAAAACACAACTATATCGGAGATCCTGTAAATGCTGTTCGCATCTTTAATGACCTACGAGCGGATGAACTGGTGTTTTTAGATATTGAAGCATCCAAAGAAAATCGGCTAATCTCTCTAGATTTTGTGCGTGACGTTGGGGAGGAAGCAAATATGCCTTTTGCTGTTGGAGGAGGAATAAAAACCATTGAAGACATTAGAGCAATCATTAATGCAGGTGCTGAAAAAGTAATTATCAATACCGCAGCGATTAAGAATCCGGAATTTATTCGTGAAGCTGCTGATTATTTTGGATCTTCTACGATTGTGGTTTGTATTGACGTTAAGAAGAAGCTGTTTAAAGGAAATCAATCTTGGACATTAAACGGAAGCGTTGCAAGTGGAATGACTCCAGTCGAAACAGCAAAAAAAATGGAGGCACTTGGTGCAGGCGAAATCATTGTGCAATCGATAGACAAAGATGGTACCATGTCTGGTTATGATATAGAACTTGTAAAGTCAATTTCTGAAGCTGTATCAATTCCTGTAATTGCCCTAGGTGGAGCATCAAGTATTAGCGATTTAAAAAATGCTCATACACAAGGCTTTGCCAGTGCAATGGCCGCCGGAAGCATGTTTGTATATCAAGGAAGTAAAAAAGGTGTTTTGATTAATTATCCGGAAAAGTCTGAAGTGAATTTCGAGTAGACTTCGACTCCGCTCAGTCAACATCCTTCGCCTCCGTTCAGTCAACACAATATCAACATTCCTAAATAAATAATCTTTATATGCATGTAACGCTAACTGAGCGGAATCGAGGGTAGAAGTTGCATAACCTAAGCATAGTAGATTTTAAATCTCTTTTTAGTATTTTTGAATTCTTACTTAATCTGCATAAACTCTTTATGAACAACGATCAATATCAAATTTGTACTCACTGTGTAATGGACACTACCGATCCAGGAATTCAATTCGATGAAAATGGTGAGTGTAATTTATGTACTGATTTTAGAGAAAATAGAGAAAAACACAATTACCAAGGAGAAACGAGTAAAAAGCAATTGGATGAGCTAATTGCTCAGATAAAAAAAGATGGAAAAGGCAAAGAATACGATTGTATTATTGGATTAAGTGGAGGAATCGATAGTTCTTACGTTGCATATATTGCCAAACAAAATGGGTTACGCATATTAGGAGTTCATTTGGATAATGGATGGAACTCTGAAGAGGCAGTGCAAAACATTAAAAATATTGCCAAAAAATTAGAAATTGATTACGAAAGTTATGTCCTAAATTGGGCTGAGTTTAAGGACGTTCAATTGGCATTTTTAAAAGCATCTGTACCAGAAGCTGAGACACCGACTGATATTGCCATTCCAGCCGCAACCCATCACTTCGCTAAAAAATATGGAGTAAAGTACATTATTAGTGGCGGCAACTTTGCAACTGAAGGTATTCTTCCTAAGTATTGGCATTACAATGCAAAGGATTTAACCTACTTTAATGCGATCAAGAAAAAATTTGCGACTCGAAAATGGAGTACTTTTCCAACTTTTGGCTATAAAAGCGAAATGTATTACAAATTAGTTAAAGGAATAAAAATGGTCTACATCCTGAATTTAGTGCCATATGCTAAAGATGAAGCAATGGACTTTTTAAAGACTGAATTGGGTTGGAAATACTACGGTGGCAAGCATTACGAATCAAAATATACAGGGTTTATTCAATCATACTATTTGTACGAAAAATTCGGCATTGATTACAGAAGAGCCACCCTTGCTACTCAAATATGCACAGGAGAGGTAAAACGTGATGATGCTTTGGAAATATTAAGTACAAAGCCGTATACTGATGAAAAAGTAAAAGAGGAAAAAGTATACATTGCAAAAAAGTTAGGAGTTACCTTGGATGAAATAGAACAAATCATTGAACTCCCTCCTAAATGGTACACTGATTATCCAAATGACGAGAAAAAATTAGCGTACATATATGACACTTACCGTAAAATTTTTAAAAAGGATAAATTAGCAAATTTTTAAAATAAATTCTGCCAAAATACTTCATCTTTTATAGAGAAGTTCTATCTTTCCATTTTTAAACTTTAAGTTTCCAATCACCTAACCATTTGCACGAGAATCTACTACATACCACTTGTATCAATTGTACATCAGATCAACTAAAACCATTAAACAACTTTCCAGATGTAGGGCTTGTTAAATGCCATAATTGCAATTTTGTTTTTTCTCAAAAAATTCCTTCGAAGGAGGAATTAATTAACTACTACACAAACGAATATGAGCGTACGAACTATCTCTCGCCCATTACGGAAAAAAGATACAACCAACTTCTAGATAAATTCGAAAAATATAGAAAAACGAATCGATTGTTGGACATTGGTTCAGGATCAGGTTTTTTCTTAAAAACAGCTAAAAAAAGAGGTTGGGAAGTTTACGGAACTGAAATTGATTCAGGTGTTCAATCAACTAATAATGAAAAGGACATAAACATGTCTTATGGTGAAATAGATTCAATTGGCTTTCCGGAAGATTATTTTGACGTTGTTGTGCATATTGAGGTAATTGAACACATCAATAACCCCAACGAGTATGTTTCTGAAATTCAAAAAATATTGAGACCAGGAGGGATCACATATTTGACAACACCAAACTTTAATGCTATTCATCGTTATAGATTAAAAGAAAAATACGATGTAATTAGCTACCCAAATCATTTGTGCTATTATACTAAGAGAACACTTAAGCAGTTGTTTAAAGCCAAAGGATTAAAACCTATTAGAGTAGTAACTACCGGTTATAGCTTAACACGTTTAAAAACGAGTAAAGGTATTAGCAACCAGTCATTTGTATCTGAAACATCTGATGATGAAATGCTTCGAACGAAAATTGAAATGAATGGATTCTTGAAGTTTTTCAAATGGTCAATTAACAGTGCGTTAAATCTTTTCAGTATTGGAGACAGTTTAAAAGGAACGTTTATCAAACAATAATTGATAAATCTATATTAACTACATTTGTTTTATGTGCGGAATTGCTGGCTTTATAGATTTTAACAAAACGTCAAGTGAACCTGTTTTGCTCAATATGACCAATTCTCTGGTGCATCGGGGACCGGATGGCTTTAGCACTAAACTCATATCAACATCTTCCTTTGATCTTGGAATGGGCCATCGTCGTTTATCCATCATCGATTTAAGCGAACATGGAACTCAACCCATGAACTGGGAAACGCTTTGGCTTTGTTTTAATGGTGAAATATACAATTACAAAGAAATTAAAGCAGAACTATCACATCTTGGCCATTCATTTATAGGCGACTCTGACTCAGAAATGATTCTTCACGCATACAAGCAATGGGGAAAAGATTGCATTCATCGGTTTATCGGAATGTTTGCCATTCTCCTATTTGACACAGCGAATAATACTGTTTTTTGCGTACGGGATCGCGCGGGAGTTAAACCATTTTTCTACTATTTTAAAGATGGTCTATTTCTTTTTGGCTCTGAATTGAAAGCTTTTCATCAGCATCCTAATTTTGAGAAAGAGATAGATGTAAATGCTGTTGCCGCATATATGCAATACGGAAATGTTCCCACTCCACATTGTATTTTTAAGCATTGCAAAAAAATCAACCCTGGACATTCAATGTTGTTGAATTTGGATAAACCTCCAGCACAAATTTCAGACATTACACAAGAACAATATTGGAATGTGTACGACGCTTACAATCAACCTAAATCAACCATTTCATATACAGAAGCAAAGGTTGAAACACAAGCAATTTTGGAGTCAGCCGTAAATTACCGAATGGTCGCTGATGTGCCGGTTGGTGTTTTTCTAAGTGGAGGATTTGACAGCACTTGCGTTACTGCATTGTTGCAAAAAGACCGCACGGAAAAATTAAAAACGTTTACGATTGGTGTTCCAGATATTGGTTTAAATGAAGCTCCTTATGCAATAGACATTGCGAATCATTTGGGTACAGATCATACAGAAATTGAATGCACAGAAAAGGAAGCACTTGGGATGATTCATGACTTGCCTTATTATTTTGACGAACCTTTTGCCGATTCAAGTGCTATTCCCACCACATTGGTGAGTAAAATGGCGCGTAAAGATGTTACGGTGGCGTTAAGCGCTGATGGAGGAGATGAAATTTTCGCTGGGTACAATCGCTACGATTATATGATGCGTTATGGAAAGAAGTTGAATTCGATTCCTGGCTTTGTTCGAAAGTCGATGGTGGGAATGATGAATACAATTCCTTCAGAAAAAATTCCAGTTCTCAAAAACAAGTACAACTTCCACAATCGTTATGAAAAGATGAAAGGTGTATTGCGAAATCCATCGGATAAAGAGATCATGTTGAGTTTAAGTCAGCAGTTTACGGATTCTCAAATGAACGAATTCATGAAAAATCCATTTCATCAACTTGATACCATGTATTTGAGTAATGAATTGAAAGCTGAATTCAAGACCCCTCTCTCCTACATGACGGCAATTGATTATCAAACTTATATGTTGGATGATATCTTGCAAAAAGTCGATCGATCAACTATGATTCACAGTTTGGAAGGGAGAGAGCCATTTCTAGATCATCGGATTATTGAATACGCTGCTCAATTACCGGATGAATACAAGTATCACAACGGCGTTAAAAAACGAATTTTAAGAGATATCACCTACCAATTCGTGCCCAAATCATTATTGGATCGCCCAAAAATGGGGTTTGCAATTCCACTTGCCTCATGGCTTGCAAATGATTTACGTGAACTTGTAGAAACACATCTTGCGAAAGAAGTGATTGAGCAACAAGGAATATTTAACTGGGAGTATATTGATAAAATCAAATCTTCCTTTTACAACGGCAAAAAAGAATACGACACAAAACTTTGGTACATTCTAATGTTCCAGATGTGGTTTGAAAAATGGGGCAAGTAAAATGAAAAAAGTACTCTATATATCCTATGATGGAATGACTGACCCATTGGGGCAATCGCAAGTCTTACCGTACATTGTGGGTTTGACAAAAAAAGGATACACTTTTCATTTAATAAGCTTTGAGAAACACGAACGCTATTTAAAGCATAAAAACCATATTCAGAAATACTGTGATGCAAATAATATTCACTGGCATCCACAAGATTATCATATTGAAGGTGGGTTACGAAAAACCATTCGTCAAGTTCGCAGAATGAATAAAGTAGCATTTTATTTACAACAACGCCATCAGTTTTCTATTGTTCACTGCAGGAGTTATATTTCGGCTTTAGCTGGACTAAAGCTAAAACGAAAATTTGGTATTAAAATGCTGTTCGACATGCGTGGTTTTTGGGCAGATGAACGCGTGGATGGTAAAATTTGGAATTTAGATTCGAAGGTTTATAGAACGATATACAACTATTTCAAACGCAAAGAAATTCAGTTTTTTAAAAAGTCAGATTATACAATTTCATTGACAACAAATGGAATGAATGAAATTCAGTCGTGGAAATCACTTAAGGACTGCAAAATCAATATTCAAGTAATTCCATGTTGCGTAGACTTAAACCTATTCGATCCAACCAAAATTGACTCTAATCAACAAAACGAATTAAAAAAATCATTACAAATAAAAGAAAATGATTTTATTCTCGGCTATGTTGGCTCGATTGGCACATGGTATATGTTACCTGAAATGTTGGATTATTTTAAGGTGTTAAAATCCACAAAACCCAACGCCAAATTTTTATTTGTAACCGGCGAAAAGTCAGAATACATTCACCAAGAAGCAAGTAAAAAAGGCTTAGATTCAAACGGTTTCATTATCACTTCTGTATTGCACGACCAAGTTCCAATTCACATTTCGCTATTCGATCAATCGGTCTTTTTTATTCGCCCTTCCTTTTCCAAAAAAGCTTCTTCTCCAACGAAACAAGGCGAAATAATGGCAATGGGTGTTCCACTAATATGCAACAGCGGTGTTGGAGACACGGACGAAATTGTGATTAAATATAATTCAGGAAAAGTAATTTCAGAATTTTCAAATGAAGAATACTTAAAGGTAATTCACGAAGATCCGAATTACAATAAGAACGAAATCATTGCCGGAGCTAGGGATTATTTTGCCTTGGAAGAAGGAGTAAAACGTTATCTTAGTGTTTACAAAGCTATCGATGACTAAAAAAGTATTCATTCTTGCACCTTATCCAAAAGGCGAAGCACCTTCTCAACGGTTTCGTTTTGAACAGTACATTGATGAATTACACGATCAAGATTTGTCTATAGAGATCCATCCTTTCTTAAGTAAGAAAACGTGGCAATTATTGTACAAAAAAGGCTCGTTTTTCGGGAAAGCATTAGGGATTTTAGGTAGTTTTTGGAGACGATTTCTACTGCTATTTCGATTAATTAACGCCGATTATATTTTTATTCACCGAGAAGCTTCAATGATTGGACCTCCAATTTTTGAATGGATAATTGCAAAACTACTCCGGAAAAAATACATTTTCGATTTTGATGATGCCATATGGTTACCAAATTACAGTGAGACCAATGCAAAATTTCACCGATTAAAAGCCTACTGGAAAACCAAGTGGATAATAAAATGGGCCGACAAAGTAATCGCTGGAAATGAATATTTAATGGATTTCGCCAAAAATTACAATCAGAACGTACAAATCATCCCAACCACCATCGATTTAATAAAAGTACATAATCGAAGAACAGATTATTCGGTTCCTTCACTTAATATTGGCTGGACCGGAACACATACAACAATGCATTATTTAGACGAAATTGTCCCAGTCTTGCAAGCTTTGGAAAAGGACTATTCATTTTCGTTTACAGTGATTTCGAATCATCCTCCCAGTTTTGAGTTGAAATCGTTGCGATTTGTAAAGTGGAACAAAGAAACTGAAATCAACGATCTAGCAAAATTCTCCATCGGAATAATGCCTTTAATAGATAATGAATGGGCTCAAGGCAAATGTGGATTCAAAGGACTACAATATATGGCGTTGGGAATTCCAGCTATTCTGTCTCCAGTTGGGGTAAACACTTCAATAATTAACTCTGGAGTAAACGGCTTTTTATGTTCAACAGCTGCGGAATGGAAAACTCAACTTATCGCTTTATTTGAATCGCAAGAACTGAGAAAAAATATTGGTCAAGCAGGTTATGAAACGATCTTAACTAAGTACTCTGTGAAAGCCAACCTTCCACACTATCAAAATTTGTTTCGCTCATGAAAATAGTATTTGCAACATCAAATCTTAACAAAGCAGCGGAAATTCAGCAAATGCTTCCAGCTGGTTTAGAAGTAATTACACTGAAAGACATTGATATTAACGAAGACATTCCAGAAACATCTTTAACAATTGAAGGCAATGCGAAACAAAAAGCAGATTATATAACAGAACATTATAATTTTAATTGTTTCGCGGACGATACAGGTTTAGAAATCAATGCACTTAATGGTGAACCTGGAGTGTATTCCGCGCGCTACGCAGGCAATCAACGTTCTGACAGTGATAATATGGATAAGGTGTTAGAAAAACTTGCGTCAACTAGTGATAGATCAGCGCGCTTTAAAACAGTAATTGCACTCACAATTGACAAACAACAATACATGTTTGAAGGAATTGTAAATGGAAGCATTCGACATGCCAAAACAGGCACCAACGGATTCGGATACGACCCAATTTTTGAGCCTGAAAATTGTGGAAAGACATTTGCGGAAATGAGCATGAATGAAAAGAATCAATATAGTCACCGCTCTCGTGCCTTTCATAAAATGATTACCTTCTTGCATAACCATTTTCAATCCGATAAATAAAACATATGCTCTTTAATAGCTTTGAGTTTATTCTATTCCTGGTTACTGTCATTCTTTTTCATTGGATGATGAAGCCAGCGTATCGCTGGGTTGCATTATTGTTAGCAAGTTATTTGTTCTACATGAGTTGGGAACCGACTTATATTCTTTTAATTCTAGTTTCTACCTCTATAGATTATTTTACCTGTCTTTATTTAACTGGAAGCACGGATAAAAAAAAGAAAAAAATTGGGCTCGCCGTGAGTGTCTTCTTGAATTTGGGATTGCTTTTTACATTTAAATATTTCAACTTTTTCCAGGAAGCATTACACGATTTGTTCTCACTGTTTTCTATCCAGTATGAACCAAATGTATCGAGTTTATTGCTTCCTGTTGGAATTAGTTTTTATACTTTCCAAACAATCAGCTATTCAATTGATGTTTATCGAAACGAAATCCAAAGTGAAAAGCATTTTGGAAAATTTGCATTGTATGTTTCTTTTTTTCCTCAGTTAATTGCTGGCCCAATTGAACGCGCAAAAGGATTGCTTGGACAAATAAATGAGCCATCAACCAAATTAAAAATCAATCAAGTCAAAGAAGGACTGACTCTTTTTATATGGGGATTATTCAAAAAAGTCGTTGTCGCCGATAATGCTCAAATAATAGCCGACCATTACTTCAATAACAGTGAATTTCAGAATGGAGGCTCACTTTTATTTGCTGCATTTTTGTTTACCGTTCAGATATATGCAGACTTCTCAGGGTATTCAGATATGGCGATCGGTACAGCTAAATTAATTGGCGTGGAGTTATCGACTAATTTTAAATCACCTTATTTTTCACAGAGTATTGCCGAATTTTGGAAAAGATGGCACATAACCCTTTCATTGTGGTTAAGAGATTATGTCTATATTCCTTTGGGAGGAAGTCGTATCGGTAAACTGAGTCATTTACGAAATTTATTTATTACTTTTTTTCTAGCCGGGATATGGCATGGAGCTTCATGGAATTTCATAGTTTGGGGTGTTCTTCATGCCATTTTAATTATAGTTGAAAAATTACTTAAAATAGATCGCCCTTCAAAAAGATCGTTCTTTAAAACTATACGAATACTCCTCAACTTCTGTCTTATTATTTTAACGATGATTCCTGTTCGAACAGAAGGACTTCCCGAAATGTTATCCGTTTTTAACCAAATTTCTCAAATACACTGGAATGACTTATACTTTGCTGTTGTGCAATATAAAATAAGCGGAGCGATGATTGGAATACTCTTTTTATTTATAATGGAGGCGACAATTGCTCGCAATTCAATAGTCGCAATTATTAACAAACCTCTACTAGTTATCTATTCCTGGGCAATATCGGTAATTATATTAATCCTACTTTTGGGTGATAATAATGGAGATGCATTTTTCTATTTTCAATTTTAATGACGCTAAAAAAGATTCTATATCGTTCTATTTTATTTCTAGGGATGTTGATCTTAACTGATCAATTGGTCGGCTATATTTTAGATAAAAAATACCAGTCGAATTTATGTAATTTCGCCAATGGTGAGGTAAATGAGTATATTAAATACAAAAGCTGCGACACATTGTTTATTGGTTCTTCTCGCGTATTAAACATGATTGACCCTGCAGTATTAGGTCCAAAAACCACCAATTTGGGCAAACAACAAAAGCACAACTATTATCACACTTGCATTGTTGACTTACTTGCCAAAAACAATAAACTGCCCAAAAAGACGCTTATTTTAAATCTTGAGGTGTGTGATTTATTTATGGAAAATGAACCTTCATTGATCAATCAAGTAAACAGTTTAAAGTATTATTACACCAGCAATGAACTTGTACAATCTTTTATCAATAAACAAGGATGGCAAGAACGACTAAAATTTTTATCAAGTACCTATCGACACAATTCTTCCGGACTATTGTTAGTTACCAACTCCTTAGAAGGCGTATGCCTAAACTATCCTTCCAACGGTTATTTTCCACTTGAACCTTCCGTTTATGATAGTATTCGTTTGGCAAGAAGTTTAATGGAAGATTTTGATCCAATAGTAAATAAACGATTTAATAATACGATTTTTAAAAATATTTCATTCGTAAAATCTATTTGTGATAAAAACGAAATTCAATTAATTATTATTGACGCGCCATACTATAAGGTTCATCCAGAATATAAAATGGCATCAATAGCAATCGAGAAGTATTGTTCAAAAAAAGACATTCGATTTATTGATTTTAAATATGAAAAAATTCCAGGTTTAGAGAACAAGAACAATTGGTATGATAATATGCACACCAATAAAAATGGGACAAAAATTTATAACCAATACTTAAAACAAAAAATCTACCAGTAGGTAAAGCGATTAAACATCTTATTGATTGATATTCTCTCGCACAAATCGTATCTTTGTTTCTCAATAAAGTAATCATCGCGCACGCGCATTATACGAAATACATGTCTAAAATCATTTACACTAAAACCGATGAAGCACCAGCTTTAGCGACGCAATCATTTTTACCAATTGTTCAGGCATTCGTGAAATCTTCTGGAATCGATATTGAAACCAGAGATATTTCTTTAGCTGGACGTATTATTTCTAAATTCCCAGAATTTTTAAAAGAAGGTCAACAAATCAATGATGATTTAGCAGAGTTGGGAAATTTAGTAAATGAACCAGACGCAAACATTATCAAACTACCAAACATCAGTGCCTCAATTCCTCAATTGATTGCAACTATAAAAGAATTACAAGATCAAGGATTTGCAATACCAGATTATCCAGAAAATGCAGTAACTGACAGAGAATTGGAAGTGCGCTCTCGATACGATAAAATCAAAGGAAGCGCGGTAAATCCTGTTCTACGAGAAGGGAATTCGGATCGAAGGGCTCCAAAGCCAGTTAAACAATATGCTCGCATCAATCCACATACGATGGGAGCTTGGTCTAAAGATTCCAAAACGCATGTTGCTACTATGAAGAGTGGTGACTTTAGAGCGAACGAAAAATCTATAACAATTGAAAAGGCGACTTCTGTAAAGATTGAGTTTGAAGCAGAAAATGGTTCCAAATCAGTTTTAAAAGATAAAACAGCAATTTCAGCTGGAGAAATTATTGATGCAACAGTATTAAGTAAATCTAAACTGACTGCCTTTTTGTACGAGCAAATTGCTGATGCGAAAAAACAAGGCGTTTTGTTTTCCATTCACATGAAAGCAACAATGATGAAGGTTTCAGACCCTATTATTTTCGGTCATGCTGTAACATCATTCTTTCATGAAGTGTTCGAAAAACATGGTTCTCAATTAGAACAATTAGGTGTTAATGTTAGAAACGGTTTTGGCGATTTATTGGCTAAAGTTGACGCCCTTCCAGAAAATGAAAAAGCCACTATTCTTGCAGACATTAAAGCCTGTTTTGATAATCAACCTGCTATTGCAATGGTTGATTCTGACAAAGGAATTACAAATTTACACGTTCCAAGTGATGTGATTATTGATGCATCAATGCCAGCTATGATTCGTACTTCTGGTAAAATGTGGGACAAAAATGGCAAAGCACAAGATACAAAAGCAGTTATTCCAGATAGCAGCTATGCTGAGTTATATCAAGTAACTATTGATTTTTGCAAAGAAAATGGTGCGTTTGACCCAAGAACAATGGGAACAGTACCAAACGTTGGATTAATGGCTCAAAAAGCTGAGGAGTATGGTTCGCATGACAAAACTTTCGAAATTTCAGGAAATGGAGTTGTACGGGTAATTGACGATTCAGGTAATACGTTGTTAGAGCATGAAGTTGAAAATGGAGATATCTGGAGAATGTGTCAAGTTAAAGATGCACCTGTTCAAGATTGGGTAAAATTAGCTGTGAATCGTGCAAAATTATCGAATACACCTGCGGTATTCTGGTTAAGCGAAGATAGAGCTCATGATGCTGAACTAATTAAAAAAGTAAATAAATACTTAAAGGAATACGATACATCTGGATTAGATATTCAAATTTTATCTCAAGGAGATGCAACACGTTTTACATTGGAGAGATTAAAAGCTGGAAAAGATACCATTTCTGTTACCGGAAATGTATTGAGAGATTATCTTACAGACTTATTTCCAATTTTAGAATTGGGAACAAGTGCAAAAATGTTATCAATTGTTCCTTTGATGAATGGAGGTGGGTTGTTTGAAACAGGCGCTGGTGGTTCTGCTCCTAAGCATGTTCAACAATTTGTTGAAGAAGGTCACTTACGTTGGGATTCATTAGGTGAATTTTTAGCGCTTGCATGTTCGCTTGAACACATGAGCATTGTTGACAATAATCCAAAGGCAAAAGTATTAGCCGATACTTTAGATTTAGCAACTACAACCTTCTTAGAAAAGGATAAATCACCTTCGAGATCCGTGGGTGAAATTGACAATAGAGGAAGTCACTTTTATTTGGCGATGTACTGGGCACAGGAATTAGCCAAACAAAATGACGATGCAGAATTAAAAGCTCAGTTTACTTCAATAGCTCAGGATTTCACTTCGAACGAATTGACTATAATGAACGAATTGAATGCGGCTCAAGGGCATCAGATGGAAATCGGAGGTTACTATTTCCCTAAAGATGAATTGGCGTCCAAAGCAATGCGTCCAAGTGAAACATTGAACACTATTTTAGCCGGAGTTGTAACTATGGCTTAATCAAAAAAGAATGCATAAAAAATCCCGGTGATTTTGAGAAGCCTCAATCACCGGGATTTTTTTTGTCTACGTTTTAGTTGAACTCCAATTCAATTTCGTCTCGAGCGAAAACACCAAAACTATCATTCGACCATGTTCTTAGCTTACGCTTATTATCAACTAGTACAAATGTTGGAAACGAATGTTGGGCAATCTTCGCCATCTCCTCTTTATTTTCCGCTAACCGAACATTAATCAATTCGCCACCTTTTTCTTTATACCAATTAACTGATGTTGAATCAGAGCTACAAACAATGTATTCCAATTCTAAGTTCGGCACGCGATTTTTCATAATTAACAACTGATCAATTGCTTCGAGACAGAACGGACAGCCTGGAATTGTAATTACTACCAGTTTTTTTCCGATTAGTTCAGCATTTTTATCTGTTCGTTCAACTTCAATGGAATTATTACTGAAATCTCCCTTATATATCGGCGAAATTAAAAAGTAAATAAAAAATGGAGCAACAAAGACAATTAATAACAGTCCCCATCTCATGTATTTGTTCATTCGCTTCGATAATCTCTTAGCGACTATCCATGATACGACACCTGCTAAAACCATGACTAAATAAGGCAAAACCTTACTCATTGTCCACGACATTCCACTTTCTAAAAAATATGATTCCATAAAATAAAGGTATAAAAAAAAGGAAGCCTAAACTTCCTTTAACAATATTAAAATTTCTTGTAATATTAATCAATTTCGCAAGATACTCCTGAAGATTCATTAGCATCACAATACGTAGTTGCGTTCTTTTTAGTAGCTAATAAGTACGTTTCAGTATACGTTCCACTTCCATTAGCATATGTACATGTACATACTCTAGTTTTACGACAAGATGCAAATAACACCATTCCAGCTGCCGCTACAAATAATACTTTTTTCATTTTATTTAATTTTAAAGGTTAAATCGACTCAAATATACAAGTTAAAAACAAATAACTACAAATTAATTTAATTATTTCGCATGTGCTCCGCTACCCTTGGAAAGCAATTATACAGCGTCACTTTTAATTCTTCATCAAAATCTGTACTTTCAATAGCTAACTTCATACAACGTAGCCATTCATTTTTTTCCTCCTCCCCAATAGCATGTGGAAGGTGTTTCATTTTCATTTTTGGAGGACCGTATTTCTCAGAATACAATTGCGGACCACCCAAAAACTGTGAAATAAATAGGAATTGTTTTTCTCTAATACTTTCATCACCTTTCGCAAATAAATGGGCAATCGAAGAATCATTAAAAATTAAATCATAAAAATTATTCACTAGACTCTTTAATCTTTCGCTTCCTATTTGAGCATACAATGTTTCCATAAATAATGCGTTAATTTTTAGAGATGTACAACTTTTCCTTATCTTTGAGTACGAAATGATAAAAATAACTATTCTCTCCATTATTTCTGTATTGTCCTTTACCTTATTAGGGCAACGTGGAAAGTATTCCTCGAATTTGAGTTCGTGCACTGGCGCAATCAACATTTTCGAAAATGGAAATTTCAATCTTCAATTCACTGCCAAAAAAGACATCGATTTTATTTCAAGTTACCCTTCACTTACAACAGTGGGAAAAGAAAATCAAATTTGGTGTTCCTATATTGCTAGTTCAGCTGGAGTATTAAACTTCAACGCAGCTATTGATAATGATTATTTGCAAATGGTCATTTTCACTCAAGAAATCGATGACATTTGCGGAGAAATAGAAAAAGGGGTCGCTGAAATAAAACGATTACAAATTTCTAAAGAATATAAGGAGGTTGGTCTAAGTAGTACTGTGAAAGATGGGACAATGTTTTCATTAAAAATGCGCCAAGGTGAAAAAATTCAAGTCCTGTTTTCCACTGCTGAAGAGAAAAAAAATACAATTCAACTGGATTGGAATTTTATACCTGAGGTAATCGTTGAACAAAAAAGCAAAATTATTGATAAACGAAATGATGATTTTGCGCCAACTTTCAGTATTATTTTACGTGATAGTGAAAATAAAACCCCAATTGTTGGCAATATTGAAATTCTTGACTCCAAACAAATCGACGCAATTTATCGTGCCTCCGATTTATTTTTCAATCTAGAACGTAGATGTCAAATTTCACTTTTATGCAAAGCTGATGGTTATTTTTTTGACGAACGAATTATTGATGTTAATCCTAGTGAAGATCAGGAAGTCATTGTTTATTTAAATCGTGTTGCTAGTGGGAAAAGTATTAAAATTGAGGATATTCAGTTCAAACCAGGAACCAGTGAAATTGTGACGAGTTCAGAGCCTAAATTAAACCGTTTAAAAGACTTTCTTGCGTTGAACGCTGACTTGCACGTTGAAATTCAAGGTCATGTATTTGAAATAGGTGATAATTCCTCCATGGGTCAAAAAATTTCTGAAGCACGTGCCAAGCGAATTTTAAAATACCTCGTGGATCACGGAATAGACAAAAACCGATTAGATGCTGTTGGTTATGGAAATACCGTTCCTGTTTTTGCTGAACCTAAACTTTTTGCTGAAGAACAGGCCAATCGTAGGGTTGAAATATTGATCAAATAACACCTCGACAAGTTCGGAAAGCATTTTATTAATATTGACATTTTTTGAAAGAGGTAATTGAACTTGTCGAAATTAGATCGTCATTATATCTTTTTCTTTCAACACCAGTAATTCGTCGATTTTAGCCGAAAATGCGTTCGTGATATTTTGAATTTCATTTTCAGCATCCTTTGCCAAATCCTCAGAAAGTCCATCGTTTTTCAACTCTTTCACCATGTCGATTGCATCTTTACGATGATTTCTTATTCCGACTTTTGCATGCTCAGATTCAGCCTTTGCCTTTTTAACAAGGTCTCGTCTACGCTCTTCTGTTAACGGTGGAATTGAAATGATGAGCATTTCCCCATTGTCTTGAGGTGCAAAACCAAGATTAGAGTTTACAATCCCTTTGTTTATCTCACCTAACATCGCTTTTTCCCAAGGCTGTACAGTTAATGTACGAGCGTCCATGGTGCCAATATTTGCCACCTGCTGAATCGCCGTTGGTGTTCCGTAATAATCCACCATTACTGAATGTAACATTGCTGGTGACGCTTTTCCAGCTCTGATTTTTGTTAATTCCGATTCAAAATGAGCAACTGCGCCAGAATTAGCACTTTTAAACTCATCATATATCATATTTAGCTCTTCTATCATCGTCTTTAGTTTCTAACAATTGTACCAACTTGTTCTCCGCTTAACACCTTTTTTAAATTCCCAACAGTATCCATATCAAATACAATAATTGGCAAATTATTTTCTTTACACAAGGTAAAAGCTGTCATATCCATTACATTCAATCCTTTTGCGTAAACGTCGTCAAAACTGATCATATCGTATTTAGTGGCTGACGGATCTTTTTCCGGATCAGCGGTATATATTCCATCAACGCGTGTTCCTTTTAAAATTACGTCCGCATCGATCTCAATGGCTCTTAAAGAAGCCGCAGAATCAGTTGTAAAATATGGATTACCTGTTCCAGCTCCAAATATAACCACTCGTCCTTTTTCTAAATGACGAACAGCTCTTCTACGCACATATGGTTCTGCAATTTCCTTCATTTCAATTGCCGACTGCAATCGCGATTGAACTCCAACAGACTCAAGAGCCGCCTGTAACGCCATTGAGTTAATCATTGTTGCCAACATTCCCATATAATCACCGTGCGTTCGATCCATACCACCTTCTTCCGCCTGAACTCCACGAAAAATATTTCCCCCACCAATTACAATAGCAACTTCAATCCCAAATCCATGAATCTCCTTAATTTGATTAGCGTACGTACTCAATCGATCATTATCTATACCAAATGCTTTATCACCCATCAGTGATTCGCCGCTTAATTTTAAGAGAATTCTATTGTATTTCATTTGCGTTTATTTGAACAAGGCAAATATACAGATTTCAAGGTATGATTTTACGATATAAAAATACTTTATATAAAAAAAGCCGCCTGTATTAATACAAGCGGCTTTAAGAATTCAATAATCAAAGACTAACCCAATGCGATTCTTTTGAAATCTACAATCGTTAATCCTTTTTCAGAAGAGTTCAAGAATTGTTCAACACTCATTTTGCTATCTCTAACAAAATCCTGGCTTAACAATGTGTTCTCTTTGAAGAATTTATTCAAACGTCCTTCAGCAATTTTCGCCGCCATGTCAGCTGGCTTACCTTCTTGAATTGCTAAATCTTTTCCAACCTCAAGTTCTCTTGCGATTGTTTCAGCATCAATTCCTTCTTTGTTTAAAGACAAAGGGTTCATTGCTGCAACTTGCATTGCAACTTGTTTACCAGCGTCATCAGCAACATCAGAACCACTGTTCAATCCAACTAAAGTAGCCAATTGATTTCCAGGGTGATTGTATGCAACAACTTTTTCAGCCTTTAATAATTCAAAACCAGATAAATCTAATTTTTCACCAACAACTCCGACTTGTTCAATGATTTTTTCATTTACTGACAATTTTTCGTTGTAAGCAGAATTCAACAACTCTTCAGTTGAAGAAGGAAGCTTAGCAATTGCAATATCAACAAGTGATTGCACAAAATTACGGAAGTCATCGTTTTTCGCTACGAAATCAGTTTCACAGTTTAACGCAAGTACTACACCTGTTTTACCATCTGTAGTTGCTTGTGCAAAAACAACACCTTCTTTTGCTTCGTTTTCACCACGCTTTGCAGCCACTTTCTGACCTTTTTTACGTAATACATCAACAGCAGCTTCGAAGTCACCATTCGTTTCAACAAGAGCATTCTTGCAATCCATCATGCCCGCTCCTGTTTGTTTTCTTAATTTATTTACATCTGCAGCTGTAATTGCCATGGAAATAAGATTTAATTTATTAATAATTTATTTGATCCAGTACCAATAGAACTAGACTTACGCTTCAAACTATGCCTCTTCAGCTTCGTCGTCAGCTTTTACTTTTACTTTTTTAACTGCTGGTGCTTTCTTTACTGGAGCTTTCTTTTCGATTTCTTCAGCAGTATCTTCATCAACAACCGCTACTTTTTCTGATTTTGGAGTTTCCTCTTTTTCAGCTGCAGCATCATCATCTTTAGAATTTTTACGTTCAGCTAATCCTTCTTTGATTGCAGCACAAACCGTTTCCATGATAATTGCAATTGATTTAGATGCATCATCATTCGCTGGAATTGGAAAGTCAACAGTTTTAGGATTAGAGTTCGTATCAACCATTGCAAACGTTGGAATGTTTAGACGTTTCGCTTCATTCAATGCAATGTGTTCTTTAATAATATCAACGATGAAGATAGCTGCTGGTTGACGAGTCATATCAGCAATAGAACCAAAGTTCTTTTCTAACTTTTCACGTTGACGTGTTTTAAACAAACGCTCTCTTTTGTTCAATGTTTCCCACGTTCCATCAGTTTGCATTTTGTCAATCGCTGACATTTTACGAATAGACTTACGTGTAGTTTGAAAGTTTGTCAACATACCACCTGACCAACGCTCAGTTACATATGGCATGTTAATTTCTTTCACCGCTTCAGAAATAATATCCTTAGCTTGTTTTTTTGTTGCAACGAAAAGAATCTTTTTCCCAGACTTAGCAATTTGCTTTAGTGCCGCACTCGCTTGATCGAGATGTGCAATTGTCTTATTAAGGTCAATAATGTGGATACCTTTTTTCTCTTCAAAGATATACGGCGCCATTGCCGGGTTCCATTTTCTTTTCAAGTGTCCAAAATGAACACCAGCTTCTAATAAATTTTCAAATTTTACTTTTGACATGTTCTTTATTTTAATTGTTTACGTTCCTTTAGTAATCAATTCAAAAGGGGCCGAAGCAGTACTTATGAACTTGGATACTAAACAACCGTCAAAATAATATTAACGTTTAGAGAATTGGAATTTCTTACGTGCTTTCGGTTGTCCTGGTTTCTTACGTTCAACCATTCTAGGGTCACGAGTCATTAATCCTTCTTCTTTCAACAATGTTTTGTATTCTTCATTCTCTTTTACCAATGCTCTAGAGATTCCTAAACGGATCGCTTCAACTTGCCCATTGATTCCTCCACCAGAAACGTTTACAGTTACATCGAATTGATTTACTGTATCAGTTAATTGAAATGGTTGAACAATTTTTGCTTGAAGAACGTCGATAGGGAATACTACCTTATAATCTTTTTTGTTCACAGTAACGTTACCTTTTCCTTTTGTCATATAGACACGAGCAACGGCTGTTTTTCTTCTTCCTAAAGTGTTTATTACTTCCATACTAATTATTTGAATGTATCTAAGTTAATTACTGTTGGTTTTTGAGCCTCTTGATTATGCTCTGCACCTCTGTAAACTTTAAGATTTGTAAATAACTGACGTCCAAGCTTGTTTTTAGGCAACATACCTTTAACGGCTTTTTCGATTAATCTTTCTGGATGCTTCTTTAACATCACTTCAGCAGAAGTAAATCTCTGACCACCTGGGTAACCCGTGTAACGGATATACTCTTTGTCAGAAAGTTTTGTACCTGAAAAGGCAACTTTTTCTGCGTTAACAACGATTACGTTGTCACCACAGTCTGCGTGAGGGGTAAAATTCACCTTGTGTTTTCCACGGATGATTCTCGCCACCTTACTTGCTAAACGACCTACAGTTTGGCCTTCAGCATCTACTACAAGCCACTTTTTATCAGCGGTTTCCTTGTTAGCAGAAACGGTTTTGTAACTTAATGTGTCCACGTTTATACTTTATTTAATAAGACAATTCCCCAAAATTGAGGGGTGCAAAGATATGATTTCTAGTTGTTATTAACAAACCATATTGAAAAAAATAATGACTATACGGCTATAAAAGAAAAAATCGCCAAACCATGTTGGCGATTTTCATCTAAAATTTCATGCGTTTAAGCTTTGTTCTTAAACTTGTTTATTGCGTTTACAGTGAACTCCGAAAGCACCAATTCTCCACTCATAGCAGCGCGCTCAGCCAATAATTCATCCCAATGTTCTGTTCCTTGCCAAAAAATGGACTTTAACATCGTCATTGCTTGTGGGTTTGAGGCTGTTAACTTTAACGCCAACTCATTGATTCGCTCATCCATTTCAGGAATTTCATCAAATATTTCAGCATACAAGCCGTTATCTGTAGCCCATCGAGCTGAACGCCACTCAGTTGCATTAATCGCCAATTGACTCATTGCAGAAGTGCCGATTTTTCGCTCTACAGCTGGGCCAACAACGAAAGGCCCAATTCCAACCGCCAATTCCGATAATTTCACATCTGCATATCTTGTTGCAAAACAATAATCGACAGCTGAAGCAACACCAACTCCACCTCCAACGGCTTTACCTTGGACACGTCCTATGATAAACTTTGGACATTTTCTACAAGCATTAATCACTCCAGCAAAGCCAGAAAAGAATACTTTTCCAGTCTCCAAATTTTCAATTGAAATTAACTCGTCAAAGCTCGCACCACCACAAAATGCTCTTTCTCCTTCAGACTTAAGTACAATTACTTTAACCGAATTATCATTCCCTAATCGTGTAATTGTATCAGCGAGTTCTCTCAACAATTTTCCTGGTAAAGAATTGCTTAAGGGGTGACCAAATTCAATTGTTCCTATTCCATTTTCGTCAATATTCACTTTTACGTGACCTTGATGAATTGCTTCTGACATAAATCTATTTTTTTACTGATCTTCTATTTGCTCTATTCTCTTTTGGCGATGCTATTTTCACATCAATATTTCTGCCGTTGACTTCCAGTCCGTTCAATGCTTTTATAGCATTTATAGCACAATCAGTATCTGCCATTTCAACATAACCAAAACCCTTCGATCTTTTTGTATCCTTTTCATATACTACATGAGCATAGGTCACTTCACCAAAAGTAGAGAATGTAGCCTCCAAATCCTCCGATGTTATAGTCCAATCCAAATTAGCTATAAATATATTCGTCATTTTTTTATTTTAATGTAAAACTATCAGAACCTATCAACTGACCTTGACAATAGATTTTGACTTTATAATTCCCTTTTGTAAGTTCCTCTCCATTCAAACGATAGTAAATCGCCATATCAATTCGTTGATTGTTATAATCAATCTCTTTTTTATCAGAATACGGTATAGACCCGCCATCAACTGAAACGATATTACCCGAACTTGATTGCAACGTTTTTCCTTCTGGGGTTATGACTTGCAAGTAAACTGTCTTATTCCCTGCTGGCGTTATTGGATTCTCTGAAATCGTAAAGGCTGACTTGATTTGAACAATATTCTTCGCCTTGTTTGATTCTTCAGTTGTGTTATTCAACTTCATTCTTAATCCACCAGAAGAGAAGTTATACGCTTGAAGCTTGGAACCTTTTTTGACTTGTTCTGCACTTTTTTCAGCATCATTCTTGTATTGATCTCTTTCACCTGCTGTTTGTGTCAACTTCGTGTTAGTTGTTTCCAAATCACTCGTTAGTCTATAATTTAAGGTATTCAATGAATCAATTTGAACGATATAACCACGCATGATTCTCTTCATCGTTTCTATCTCTTTTCTTGCAGAAAACAACTGACGCGCACTCATATTACCTCTTTCTACCTTCTCAAGTAATTCAGCAATTTCAGCCTTCTGCTTGTTTATTGAGTCTGCTTTTGACTTGTCTTTTTCCAATAGCAAATCATACGTCTTCAACATCTCCTTGAAGTCCGTTTTTATATCATTCGTCATGCCTCCAACATAACCTGACATCATTTCATTCATGCCGTCCATGTCTGCATTCAATAATGCATTGTCTGTTTTACATTGATTTAAATCACTGTTTTTACTTGACCATAAATAAGCCATTGCAGCAAGACCTAATAATAGGATAATGATAATAGCGACAAAGGCACCATTGCTTTTTTTCTGAGGATTCTCAATTTCTGACATAACCTAAATTATTAATTACTATTCTACATTTAACTCTGTAAATAAACGACAATAATCCTTCACAAATATGTAATTCACGTTAATGAAAGTTAATCGCAAAATACGTCACAGCTTAAAATTATTCCAAAGACCCTATTACTAATTAAATATAAGAAAATTTATTTTACCTCTTCGACTTGAAAAGTGTAGCTTTCCATTATTTGGTTCGCAAGAAGTTTTTTACATGCTTGCTCAACCATTGTTTCCGCTGCACTTGAAGATTCTGCCTCTACGAACAATCTCACATGACGTCCAATTCTAACTCCGTCGATTGACTCAAGTCCAATATTCTTCATGCTTCCAGTAACAGCTTTCCCTTGCGGGTCTAACAATGCATCTAATGGCATCACATCGATTTCTGCTTTAAATCTCATTACTTTTTTGTTTTGATAAATGTGTTTTCTATCATTGATAAAATCAAATACAAAAATACTATTAATGCTATAGACCACACTTTAAATACTAGAATTAATATCAAACTTATCAACAAAAACATGATTCTTATTTCATTTCCATACCATTTGAAGGATTTCACCTTTAATGAAAATAATGGTATTTCCGAAACCATCAATAACCCAAAAATCAAAATCAACCCAACGATAAACCAAGGGTTAAATAGAAATAACGTAAATGCATTAACTGATTCTGCAGATTGCATAGCATAGACTAAAGCCAAAGGAAAAGTCATAAAAAACAAAGTCATAGATGGCGTTGGCAACCCTATAAAAGATTCGCTTTGACGTGTGTCTAAATTAAATTTAGCAAGTCTAAACATGGAAAAAAAAGGTAAAAACAACCCAAAAAACGGTACGTAATTGCCAGAAAGTTTAAACGGATCTAAAGCTGAAAACCATGCGTAATAACCATTTTGGATACTATTCACTGAAATCCCCTCACCGAAACTAGACAAATCAACCGTTAATACAACAAGCATTATCACACCAGGAGCAACTCCAAAAGTAACCATGTCAGCAAATGAATCCAATTGCTTCCCTAATTCTCCGCTCGTCTTAAACAATCGCGCCACGAAACCGTCTAAGAAATCGAAAAACAAACCGCAAAAAACTGCAATGGGCGCTAAATCAATTCTTCCAGATAAAACAAAAACAATCGCAAGGATCCCGGATATTAAGTTTGCTGCGGTAAATAAATTCGCTAGATTTAACATTGTCGCTTATTTTAAATAAATAAAATCAACTATTAACATCAACTTTACGTTTTATATATTATATTAACGCTACAAAGAACACAATTTTTTAGAGAAAAATCTGTTATGAGGTATAAAAATCTGAATTATATGCAAACTACCGCTGTCAAAATTTTTAGCGTTTTATTCCTTTCCACTTTCGCTTCAATTGCGCAAGACTCACCCAGCGAAACCGTGGCCCCTAAGTATTCTAATGAGTTTCTTTCCATTGGTGTTGGCGCGGACGCTCTTGGAAAAGGTAATGCCGTTGTCGCACAAACTGATGATGTTAATTCTATTTACTGGAATCCTGCTGGGTTGACTCAATCAACAAAATGGCTAGAAGTTAGTTTAATGCATTCGGAATATTTCGCTGGAATAGCGAAATACGACTATCTAGGTCTTTCGCATTCAATTGATGAAAAAAGCACTATTGGTTTTTCTGCAATTCGATTTGCCGTAGATGACATTCCAAATACAACTCAACTTATTGACAACAATGGAAATATTGATTACGATAACATAACGCTATTTACAGCTGCTGACTATGCTTTTTTACTTTCATATGCACGAAAAACGAAATACCCGGGATTGAGTGTAGGAGGTACGTTTAAAATTGTGTATCGAAAGGTTGGCGACTTTGCTAAATCTTGGGGTTTCGGTTTAGATGCGGGAGTTCAATACCAAACGAAAAATAATTGGAAATTTGGATTAATGGCAAGGGATGTCACTTCCACTTTTAATGCTTGGGTTTTTACTCTTGACCAAGAAACTCAGGAAGTATTTATTGCCACTGGAAATGAAATTCCTGAGAACGGCTTAGAATTAACCCTTCCTCGGATTATTCTTGCAGGTTATAAAAAGTTTGATCTTGGAAAAAAAGGATTCTACACGTCAGCGGAAATAGATGTTGATGTTACCACTGATGGGAAAAGAAATACCTTATTAAAATCAAACGTATTCTCAGTTGATCCGCACATGGGAATTGAAGTTGGTTTTAAAAATTATGTTTCCGTGAGAGCAGGTATTTCAAACATGCAATATGTTCGAGATTTTGAAGATAAAAAATCACTGAACGTTCAACCAAACATTGGAATTGGATTGAATTTCAAAAGTTTTTATCTTGACTATGCTTTTACAGATATCGGTGATGCATCCATCGCTCTATATTCCCATGTAATTTCTTTGAAAATTAAATTAAATAAGCCTAAATTTGATAAGTCAGTTGAAAAACTTTAAACTATATATCGCCCTATTACTATTCCTAAGTAACTTTAACTATAGTTATGGTCAAACTTATGGAAATGAGTGGATCAACTACAATCAATCTTATTACAGTTTTAAAATTGTAAATTCTGGTGTTTATAAACTAGATTATTCTACGCTAACATCTGCTGGAGTGCCATTAAGTTCATTTCAATCTCAAAATATCCAAGTTTTTGGAAGAGAGAAGGAAGTTCCCTTATATGTAATTGATAATGGGGACAATTCAATTGATCCGGGTGATTTCATACTTTTTTACGCAGAACGTAACGATGGGTGGCTCGATTCAACAATTTACCTTGACCCTGAAACAATTGGTAATCCAGCGTACAGCCTGTTCAATGATACAATCGAATATTTTTTTACTTGGAACAGTTCAACTTCAAATCTTCGTTATTCCATTGAATCTGACATCAATTTTGGCAATTACAGTTCCGTAGAAAATTACATTTTATCGACTTTCGAATTCAACCAAAATAATGGCTACCAAGAAGGTGTGCGAACATCTCAAAACTCAAGCTCTTTTTACATGCCAGGTGAAGGATGGGGAACTGGAAGTTACAATGGCGTTCCTGGAGGTGCTACACTTAATTTATCTGCATCTACGCCAGTACCATACACTGGTGGAGGAGCTCCTAATGCACTATTTACAGGACTTTCTTCTTCCTCTTCGAATGCCAACTTTACAGGCGGAGGGAATCATCATTTACGCTGGGAAATTGGAACGAGTAATCCATTCTTGGCCGACACCGTGTTTAGTGGATATCAACAAATTAAAATCACAAAAGAGTTCAGTCCAAATCTACTATCGAATGGTACAACAGCTTTCTATTGGAGAATTTTGAATGATCAAGGAGCATTAACGGATTATCAGGCATTTAATTATTTCTCTGTCACTTACCCTAGAACTACTGACTTCCAAGGGAATACAAAATTCAACTTTGAAGTAATTAATAATGCGCAAGGAAAAATACGTATAGATGCGACAAATGTAGGAGCATCAAACCCAATGTTATTCGTACATGGAGATACACCAAGAATTGTCCCTTTTGTGAATTTTGGAGCGGGAAAATCAGCTCTAATTCCCAACAGTGGCAATGGATTGAATCAAAAAGTAGTTTATATTGACTCCTCTCAAATAGTTTCAATTCCAATTTTGAAACCGGTAAACGGAACAGGTACTTTTACAAATTTCTTGACCCTGCCGCTTGGAATTGAAGAAGCGCTTCTCTTTATTTATCATCCAAAATTAGAAGCAAGTACTTTATTGTATGAGGCACACAGAACTTCGATGGATGGAGGCAACTACAACGTCGTTTTAGCGAACGTTAATGAACTTTACCAGCAATTCGGTGGTGGAATCGAAAAGCACACAAATGGCGTTCGCCGTTTTTCGCATTTCATATATAACAACGCGACATTAAAGCCTGTTGGATTATTTTTAGTTGGTAAAGGGATCCGTGAAGCAGAGTATAACTCAACTTTATCCGATGGTCCTGGCACTCGAAAAAATGCTTTAAGATTTCATGAATCTTTAATTCCATCTTTCGGTCAGCCATCAAGTGATGTGGGAATAACAGCTAACTTGAATGGTTCAGCATGGGCGCCATTGATACCAACAGGTCGAATTTCAGCTAGAACAAATACTGAATTGGATGATTACTTAAATAAGGTTATAAGTCATGATGCAAATCAAGATCCTAATTCCATCTATGACACGCCAAATAAAGATTGGCAGAAACATATCTTGCATTTTGCAGGCGGTTCAAATATCGCACAGCAAGTCCAGTTTCAAAACTACGTGAACAATTATAAAAACACCATTGAAGACAGCCTTTTTGGAGGTGTTGTTCATAGTGTTTTCAAGCAGTCAAGTAATCCTCTTGACCCAACTATTCTTAGCGGAATTACGGATAGAATTGAAAAAGGAGTTAGTTTAATGAGTTATTTTGGTCATTCCTCCTCTAACGGTAGTGGATTTGAAATCAACCTAGATCAGCCAACAAATTGGAATAACACTGGCAAATACCCAATGATGCTCGTTAATGCATGTTACAATGGGAACATTTTTCAACTCGCCCCTTCCAAATCTGAAGAATTTGTCCAAGTCGCAAACTACGGGGCAATTGGGTATATAGCTTCCGTATCAGTAGGCTTTGATATTTATTTAAACCAATACTCTCGAAACTTCTACAACCTGATTTCTCGAGACAAATATGGCGCTACCATTGGAAGTCAAATGCAGCAAAACATTAATGATATATATTCTTCATTTGGTGCCCCAAGTAATCCCTATTTGGAGTCAACCTGTACTCAAATGGTATTAAATGGTGACCCAATGGTCAAACTGAACTGGCACCAAAATCCTGAAATTGAACTACTAGAGCAAAACGTTTCATTTTTCCCGAATGACATAAACTTAACAGTTGACAGTATTGAGGTTCGAATTATTCTAACAAACCTAGGTCACTCTACATTAGAACCCTTTAATGTTGAAGTAACAAGAAACTTCCCGTCAAGCTCGATTGATTCAGTTTACAATTTTCAGATTTCCGCGCTGCATTACAAAGACACTTTAAAATTCAAAGTACCCTTACAGCCAAGTATATCTGTTGGATTAAATACGTTTAATATTCGTGCTGATTTACCTTCGAATATTACAGAACAATATGACGAAACAAATAACAATCAAATTGTCAAAACGTTGTTCATAAACATTGACGGTATCATACCTGTTGTTCCTTATGATTTTGCTGTAGTTCCAGAAGATAGTGTAACGGTTCGTGCTTCAACCGTTGATCCTGTAGCTCCTTTCAACACATATAGGTTTGAGCTGGATACAACTGATTTGTTCAATAGCCCGATGCACAGATATGCCACTGTATCTGGACTTGGAGGTGTAAAAGAGGTAAATCCTTCGCAATGGATAAGTGTTAGTTCTGGTTTGTCGGCGCCATTAGTCTGTACAGATAGTACAGTGTATTTTTGGAGAGTAGCAATTGACTCTTCCATATTGGAATGGAGAGAACGCTCCTTTCAGTATATCACGAATAAATCTGGCTGGGGACAAGATCATTTTTTTCAATTTAAGAATAACGGTTTTTTTGGAATCGATTATGACAGACCAACAAGAAAGCGTGATTTCGGATTATTCTCAAAGGTAATTACATGCGATGCCTTTAGTTCAATTGCCGTTCCTGATGTGTATGAAAATGCTTGGTATATTGACGGAGATCAACAGGATTATGGGATTCTCAATTATACACCCAAATTACATGTCGCGGTAATAGACCCTATAACATTAACTGCTTGGGGAACTCGTTTTGTTGCTACAAATGAAAATCTTGGGAACAACTTCGGAAATAATAACGACAATTTCTTCCGTGTAATTAAGTATTTTACGTTTCATCAAGACGATCCAGCCAAACTTGATGCATTTCAAAATATGGTGAATAATGAAGTGCCTGATGGGCATTATATATTAGTCTATTCTCCCATGGAAACGCGGTATGATTGGTGGAATACCATTGATTCAACCGACATGTACACTACATTTGCTGGTTTAGGATCTGATAGTATAAACGGAAACAGGATCAATGCTCCATTTGCTTTTTTCTGTAAGAAAGGAGACCCTTCAACAGTTGTGGAAGTTTTCGCTCAAAGTTTAACCGATGATGCTCATTTAACTGCAACTGCCTTTGGAAGTGATGAAGGTCAAGAGTCTTCACCTTTAATTGGTCCTTCTTCGAATTGGGGGAATGTTTACTGGAAACAAGACCCATCCGAAATAACCGCTGGCGACTCAACGGTTTTAACCATCTCAACGTATAATTATGCCAAAGTACTGCAGTCTGAGATTAACATGCCCTTTTCGTTAAACGACTCTTTAATTGATTTAAATTCTTTGGTTGATGCTTCAACGTATCCTTACATTAGCCTGCAAGCTCATTATGCTGATTATGTTACGAATACACCGGCGCAAATTGATCGATGGCACGTGTTGTTTGACCCACTTCCGGAAGCAGCAATTGATGGTTCAACGACTTATTTGTGGTCTGCAGGTGATACATTGAGTGAAGGACAGACAGTTGACTTTGCAGTGGACATAAAAAATATCTATTCATTGGATATGGACTCCATACTTATCAGTTATTGGGTAGAAGATGAAAATCAAGTCAAACATCCTATTCCTTATGCTCGACAAGATTCTCTCCGTGTTGGTGAGGTTATTCGTGATACTATCACTTTCTCAACTGTAGGATATGGTGGAATTAATTCACTATGGGTTGAAGTGAATCCATATGTTAATGGCAGTTTATACATCACAGATCAACCCGAACAAGAGCATTTCAATAACCTTTTACAAATTCCGTTTTTTGTAATTGCGGATGACAAAAACCCAATTTTAGATGTTACGTTTAATGGAAACCACATTCTAAATGGAGATATTATTGACCCTTCAAGTGAAATTCTCATCACTCTTAAAGATGATAATGAGTTCCTAATCATGGACAATGTTTCTGACACGGCTTTATTTGGTGTGTACTTAACTTATCCAAATGGAAACATCAAACGAATACCGTTTACTGATGCCCAAGGAACAACGATAATGCAATGGATACCAGCAGAAGCTCAAAACAAACGTTTTAAAATCATTTGGCCTTCTGAATTTACAGAAGACGGCAAATACACGCTTTTTGTGCAAGGAACAGATAGAAGTGGAAACCTTTCTGGCGACATTGATTATAGAGTAACATTTGAAATAATTCATGAATCGTCAATCACGAACATGATGAATTATCCCAATCCGTTTAGTACAAGCACTCGCTTTGTGTTCACACTAACTGGAAGCGAAGAACCAGATGATATCCTAATTCAAATTATGACCGTTACTGGACGAGTTGTAAAAGAAATTAATGAAGAAGAACTTGGTCCTATTTATATCGGTAGAAACATTACCGAGTATGCTTGGGACGGAACAGACGAATTCGGAGATCCGCTCGCAAACGGAGTTTATTTATATCGTGTAAAAGCGAAAATAAACGGTGAAGACATCAAGCACAGAGAGTCAGGCGCTGATAGTCATTTTAGAAAAGACTTCGGGAAAATGTATTTAATGCGTTAGAAAAAGCGACAACTGAAAATCGCGGTATCATCTACCAAATCCAACGGACCTTTCCACTCATCTAGTTTCGAGAAAATTAAATTGTTCATATCATCCATTTTTAAAGGATAATAATTATGAACCAATTTAACTAAGCGATCAGTACCAAAGAATTCTTCGGCTTCATTTTCCAATTCTACCACCCCATCTGTATACAGAACAATAGTTGTATTGGGACTCAATTGTTTTTCACCGATATTTATAAAAGGTAGTTCATCCAACATACCAAGACCTATACATCCTTCTTGCAAGTCTTCCACCGTTTTTCCATTGGTGATAAAGGGATGATTGTGTCCTGCATTGACATAACTCAACTTACGCGAAGTCGCATCGTAATGTGCCAAGAAAAAAGTAATGAACTTCTCCCCTTTTGCACTTTTCATCACTTTCTTATTCAACTCTTCTATCAAAGTTTTCATATCAAAGCGTTGGTAGTCAAATAAAGTGCGTATGGTAGCTTGAAAATTTGCCATCAACATAGCAGCTGCGATTCCCTTTCCGGAAACATCTGCAATGCAAATAATATATTCGTCATCACCGAGGGGAATAAAATCATAATAATCACCTCCAACCTCATGTCGCGGAGTATATTTTGCCGAGATATCCATGCGTGTATTCGATGGTAAATCTTCAGGGAATAATAACTTCTGCATTGTCGAAGCAATCTCCAACTCCTTTCTAAAACGTTCTTGGCCGATACTTACCTTTGTCATTCGTTTATTTTCAATTGCAACCACAATCATATTTGCAATTGTTTGCAAAAAACTCATATAACTAAGCGCCTGACTTAAGTATTTGCCGTTGTACTCCACACCTTTAACTAGAAGATATGCAAGTGGGTTTCCTTTATGGTAAACAGGAACTACAACATCAAATTCACTTAGCAATTTAGACTTAGAAGATTCGATCATGGTTATTTCCTTAAACCGACCTAATTCGCCTTCAATATCGACATTATGAACTTTGCCTTTGTACCCTACTCGCAACAAACAATTCCATTCGTCTTGTTTATTAAACAACACGAAACGTTCGTACCCCAATTGCTCATGAACTATAAATTCAAACAATTTTGTTATAGTCTCAACATTCTTATTTGAATTGATTGCAGTCGTTATTTCCAATAGGGAATTCAACTTAAAATCTTTAAGTTCAATTTGATTCTCTAAATTCTTAACGATTTGTTCCACGTTTTCTACAAATTATTTATAATCTCTGGCAAGCGTTTTGTCGCTGCAAGTTCTTTGAATTTGACCTTGTAATCATCGCAAGGACTTCCAAAATAAGTACGACCTTCTTCCAAGTCTTTTCCTATTCCTGATTGTGCAAAAACGGTTACTCCGCTCTCAATCGTGACATCACTAGCACAACCAACTTGTCCCCATAAGGTAACATTATCTTTAATTGTTACACAACCAGCTACACCAACTTGCGCAGCCATTAGGCAGTTTTTGCCTACAATCGTATCATGCCCAATCTGAATTAAATTGTCAATCTTCGTTCCTTCTCCAATAATTGTAGTCGCAGACACTCCTGCATCAATTGTACACAAGGCGCCAATTTCTACATTCTTTTTTAAATGCACATTTCCACACGTGTGCATTCTATCATAGCCAGTTTCTTTCTTTTTGTAGTAAAAGGCTGAATGACCGATAACTGTATTTGGTCCAATAATTACATTTTCTTCAATAATTGTGTTGTCGCCAATCACAACTCCAGCTCCAATTCGTGCATTCGCTCCAATTTTTACATTGTGCCCAATAAACACATTTGGATAAATGATTGCACTCGGATCAATCTCACAATTTTCTCCTACCATCGTGTTTTGAGGCACGAACGGCGAAAAATGTTTTGCCAGTTTATTGTAATCATCAAAAGGAGCGGAAGAAATAATCAAAGCTTTTCCTTCTGGACACTCTACCTCCTTATCTATTAAAACCGTTGTCGCGGCGCTATTCAACGCTTTTTCATAATACTTCGGATGATCGACAAACACAAGATCCCCTATTTCAACACGGTGAATTTCATTCAATCCTATTACTAAATGATTTTCATTTCCAACAAAAGTACAACCGATAATTTCGGCAATTTCTTTGACAGTAAGTGCTTGTTTAAATTTCATTCGAATGCTTTATCTAGTAAAAATATTAGATTTTGCAGCGCCTTTATTGTTTCACTGGAAATGTTATCCTCCTTGATTTGTTAATAGGAATTGAACTTTTTAAGAATAGCATTGTACTAAAAGCCAAAATTCAATTATGAAATCACTTCTTCTTACAACTCTTTTCATTTCAGGGTTCTATGTTAATTCACAAACGGATGTAATTGCAATTAAAAGTCACTCAGGAGATTACGCTGAAATCGAGTTTGAAAATTCCAACTTCGGTTTAGACGAATCGATGCTTATCGACAGTGTTATTTATTTAGGGAACGACTGTTATGTGGAAGTTAGAAATGCATATGGAAACTTTCAATCAAGAGATACGATTTGCGACAACCCCTACTTCAAAGAACATGGTTATTCACTTGAATCAGCGCAACAAACCTACAGAAGTAGAACAGTTCTTGTAGGATTCAAAAACTCGAAAAAACTAATTAACAACTCTGAAAAATGGCAAAAAAGCAACAAAGTATATTGGCTCGTCGGACTACTTTTTCTATTGTCCATTTTTTATATCATTCGACCTTTAAAAAATTGACTTGAACTCTCTAATAAAAAATACAGTTGGTATTTGGTTGGCGTTAGTGATTCTTACGCTGCCTTTTCCTTACTATTTAATTGGCTTAAGTTCAAGTATTTCATCCGATTCAGAGTTGTTATATTGGGCTTCATTGTTTGCGCTTTTAATTGCACTAATTGTCTCTTTTCTTATTTCGAAATTGAAAAACAAATTTAAAACTGATACAATTCTACGTGCTTTTATCGCTTATTCCCTCTCTTTTTTTCTTTTAAAGTATGGGATTGACAAGTTATTACTCCAACAATTCTATACACCAAAGCCAAATATCTTGTTTACACCTGTTGGTCAATTATCAAAAGATATTTTGTTTTGGACAAGTATGGGCACTTCTAAAACCTACAATTGGTTTATGGCAGTACTTGAAATTATTCCAGGTTTATTGTTGTTACATTCAAAAACGCGAAAACTTGGAGCACTAATTGCATCTGGAGTTTTACTGAACGTTTTTATGATTAACGTAGGATTCGATATTAGTGTAAAACTGCTTTCATTCTACCTTTTAACATCTTCCATCTACCTCATCCAACCTTTTACAATGAAATTAATTCGATTAGTCGTTTACAAAGAGGGAGTTCAATTGAATTCGGAAACACCCCTTTTACAGCCCGCATCGATGACAAAACGAATTCTAAAAAGTGCCGTAATTTGTTTGTTCGTTTTGGAAATAAGTCTCCCATACATAAATCAACCTGCTCAACAAAACGAATTAATTGGAACATTTGAACTTGAATCTCCTTCTTTACTTTTTGGACAGCGCGCAAAGCGATTTCACATTCACAGTGAAGATTTCTTCATCATTGAAAATACAGATGGTCATTTTACGGATATGAAATCATCAATTACTGGTAACTATATTCATTTATTGAATAAAAAATCTGGTTTTCAAATTAACCAAAAAGGTTTATTAATTGAGTTTATAATGATTGGTAAAAATAACACCAAATCAATTACGACCAAACGAATTGACGTTAATAAAACCCCATTGATGCAAGATGATTTTCACTGGACGGTTGAGGGAATGATTGGTAATTAACTATCTTTAATCAATCAATTTAGAATCATCTAAATTTTACGACCAAAAGAATCGTTAAAACAGAATGAAGTTAACCTCTGAAAATCGCAATTTATTTTTGCTAGTAGCAATTGGAATCATAATTAGATTAATCCTAATTCCATTTGTTCAAATAACAGATGCAGATGCAACTTCTCGAATTTTTATCGCTGAAAAATGGCTAGAAAACCCTACTATTTTGACGGAAGGAATTTGGCCACCTTTTCATTATTACTTTAATTCAATAGCACTATTAATTTCGGGTGAGCGATTATATGACCCAATGATATTTCATATCCTAATCACATGCCTAACAATCATACCCTTATACCACTTCATTAAAAGGGAGTTCTCCGAAAAAGGAGCATGGTTTTCAATTTTGTTCTTCCTATTCTGCCCAATAATCTTTCGAAACTCATTTCAAGCGCTTTCAGGATTACCACATGCCTTTTTCATTGCAATGGCGGTAAATTCAATCTCAAAGTCCATCAGATTCACAGATATTAAACAAGCGATTTACGCTGGGTTATTTATGACAATTGCTGCCGGATTTAGATATGAAGCGTGGCTGTTAATCGCAATTTTCACTTTGATTTTCCTACTCTTCAAACAATTCAAACTAGTTATTGTCTTCTGGTGTTTTTCAATGATTTTTCCTGTTTTCTGGATGACGGGAAACTATTTAGCGCATAACGATTTTCTCTTCGGACTAACTGGTGCTTACAATTGGAACATTATCGCAGAAGGGGTCAATGACACATTGATGTTTGGCCATAAATTAGAACGACTTGTATATTTTCCTTTCTCATGGCTCTTTATTTACTCTCCAATTTTGGCTTTTTTAGTTGGTAGGATAATTTATCAAAAAATAAAGAGAAGGCAATTAGTAAAATCTAGACTGATATGGTCTTTACCATTTTGGGTGCTTTCATTTGTTTTTATCTACAAATCAATCGAAGGGACCTTACTTATGCAACACAGATTTACGATTTTGTTAATTCTACTTTCCACCCCTTTTATTTCAATAATTTTTGAAAACATCCAATGGACTCGTTTTAAGGTAATTGCTTACAGTGTAATTTTTACTTCCTTAATTCCATTATCCTATTTATGGATGAAAATACCTTATGAAAATATGTTCAAGTTTTCCGACACACTAAATTATGTTTTTGCACATATCAGAGAAGGATCACAAAATCAAATCGAAGCAATTCCGAGAATTTCAGATCAAAAATTTGTTGCATATAGCGATGAAATAAACAAAAACCTAAATGAAGATAGCGGGTTAGTTCTTGACTTTACCAGCTGGGACAATACATTTTATTTAGCGCTGAATTCAACCATTAAGTCAAAACAAATCTTTTTAATAGACGGAACTAAAAATGGTCAAATTGATTTAGAAAGTTTGAAATATCAATTTAATCAATATTCTAATGGAGTACTCTTCTTAACCAATAACTCAAAATTCAACAAAGAATACGTTTTAAATGGAAATGTTTTGATAATTGATGATTCATGTATATTACAAGTCACATCTGTTTTTAATAATACAGATAGTAGAATATTTGAATATCAACTTTTAGACTAAAATCCCAACAAATCTGCAAGAGCATCTTTCACCTTGACAGCATTTGGCAACAAAGTCGCTTCTAATATCGAATTCAATGGAATTGCAGGAGTATCAACCGCTCCAACAATACTCACTGGAGCATCCAAAGATTTAAAATTATCACGCTGAATTCTTCCTGCCAAACCAAGGGTAAATGATGCTTCGATAGATTCCTCCGTCACCAACATTACTTTCCCATGTTTTTTAGATACCTCATTGATTTTATCAAAATCCAATGGATTCAGTGTTCGTAAATCAATGATTTCAACTCTTCCTTCGAAAGATTTCGTTGCTTCCAATGACCAATAAACACCCATTCCGTAGGTGATAATCACGCAAGATTCACCTTTTTCAATTGCTTCAGAAGTTGATTCTTGAACAACACGCGCTTTTCCAAAAGGAATAACATAATCTTCATCCGGTTCAATTGACATTGCACCTTCAGTTCCTTTTATTTTCGACCAGTACAATCCTTTGTGCTCCAACAGAACTACTGGATTTGGATCATAATAGGCTGCCTTAATCAATCCTTTTAAATCGGCACCGGTTGACGGGTACGCGACTTTAATTCCACGAATATTTGTCAGAATAGATTCCACGCTAGAAGAGTGGTAAGGTCCACCAGAACCGTATGCTCCAATTGGAACACGAATTACACAGCTAACCGGCCATTTACCATTCGATAAATAATATGAACGACTCACTTCGGTGAACAATTGATTCAATCCAGGCCAGATGTAATCAGCAAATTGAACCTCAACAAATGGTTTTAATCCCGTAGCTGACATTCCAACTGTAGAACCAATAATATATGCTTCTTGAATAGGAGTATTAAACACTCTATCGTCTCCAAATGTTTGCGCTAAAGTTGCTGCTTCTCTAAAAACTCCACCTAATCTCCCTCCAACATCTTGACCGTACAACAACGCTTCTGGGTGCTTCGCCATTAGTTCACGCACAGCAAATAAGGCAGAATCAACCATTACAGTTTTCTTCTTTCCTGCTGGCTCTCGCTCCCCCTTTTCCTCAGTGATTGGAGTTGGTGCAAAAATATGATCTGTGATTGATTCAGGAGTTGGATCTTCAGCGTTTAAAGCTTTATCATAATCTGAATCAACTAATTTCTTAACATCCGCTTCAATATTGATGATATCTGCTTCATCGACATTTGCTTCACGCAACAATGCTTTTAATTTAGGAAAAGGATCTCTTGTCGCTGCTTCTTCTAAATCGTCTCTATACCATTCTTTACGAACACCGGAAGTATGATGTCCCAATAACGGAACTTTCGCATGAACGATAAACGGACGGCGTTCTTTACGAACAGTTGCAATCACCTCATTCATCGTTTGAAACGACAAATCAAAATCACTTCCATCAATCGTGCGAACTTCTATTCCATTAAATCCTTGTGCGTATTTTGTGATATCTTGAGCTCTAGTCTCAGCTGCATTTGCAGAAATATCCCAACCGTTATCTTGAACTAAATAAATAATTGGATACTGTTTCAAAGCCGCCATTTGAAGCGCTTCAGAAACTTCACCTTCGGTACAAGAAGCATCTCCAAGTGAACAAACAACAACTGGATTCTCTCCTTTAAAATCTTCGGCTAAACCTTGTAACTCTTTGTATTGAATTCCCATCGCAACTCCTGTCGTTGGAATTGCTTGCATTCCCGTAGCAGAAGACTGATGAGGAATTTTGGGCATATTATCTCTTTTCAAAGAAGGATGAGAGTAATACGTTCTTCCACCAGAAAAAATATCGTCTTTTTTTGCAAAAACCTGAAGCATCAACTCGTAAGGAGTGACTCCAATACCTAATAAAATACTATCATCTCTGTAATACGGAGCAACCCAATCTTGCGGTTTTAATTGCATTCCACAAGCCAACTGAATAGCTTCGTGTCCTCGTGAAGTAGCGTGAACGTATTTTGCTGTAATTTCTTTATTTGCCTCGTATTTCTCAGCTAAAGTCTTTGCAGTACACATTAACCGAAATGCTTCAACTAATGTTTTTTTATCTGTTTTTATGCTTGTTTTCTTCGCCTTCACTTCTGTTGCTCCCATGTATTTTCACATTTTGTGAATTCAAATATACAAAAAGGATTTGCTTCAAGGAGTGAAATTATTCCCCAAAACCGTTAAATAATACACAAAAGAGAAGACAAATTGCCTTCTCTTTTATTCCATTTTAAACTACATTAATTCAAAATTGAGATATATCGCTTTAAACTTTCTATTTCAGTTTCAGCAATTAATTGTACAAATGAATCTTTTGAACCGCCAGTTTGCACCTCTTCTAGGGCTTCATAATAATTCATTCGTGTGGAATCATCACCTTTGATATTAGCAATCACATATCCATGTTGCAAAAGAATTAAATTCATAATTAAGCGCGAAGTTCTACCATTTCCATCAACAAATGGGTGAATGGTAACTAAACGTTCGTGCATTTCTGCTGCTAAAACAACAGGATGTAATCGAGTTCTATTGCTAGAATACCAAATAAAGTAATCTTCCATCATTTTGGGAACCAAAAATGGTTGAGGAGGTTGATGCTCACTTCCAGAAATCATCACTTGAACATTTCGGTACTTCCCAGCATTTTTAGGATCAATCCCTCTCAGAACTAGATTATGAATAGTTAAAAGCTCTCGCTCAGTTAACACAGAATTCGACTGAACCATTTGTTTTACATACTCAATGGCATCTTGGTGGTTTATCGCCTCCAAGTGCTCTTGCATACTTTTTCCAGAAATAGTTAAGCCTTTATTTACGACTAAATCTGTTTCTCGCAAGGTTAAGGTATTCCCTTCGATTCTGTTGCTTTCAAAAGTGTACTCCAACTCAAGCGCCTCAACGACACGAAAGCTATCGTTTTTTCTTAAAAGTGATAAATCGGCTTGTAATTCTTCCAACAAGTCTAGGGTTGCTTGGATGGATGCCGACAAACGAACTTTAGGTTTATAGGATTGAAAATGCTCCTGAACCATTTGCAACGCTGTGGAAGCTTGCGCATAATTCCCAAGTTCATTGATTACTTTTTCTTTGAGCCACAATGCCATTAATTCATTCACATCAATTGACAACACTTTTGCTAATTGCAAAACTTGGGTTTCTGTTGGAATTCGGTTACCTGATTCAAACTTACTAACTAAAGCCTGATCAATACCAAGAGCAGAAGCTACTTCACGTACTTTTAGCTTTTTTTCAATACGCTTTAATTTAATTAGCGCTTTCATTTTAATGACATTATAATTCATGACAAATTTAGTCATATTTTTAGTGAATTCAAAAAAAAGTCGCACATTTTTTCAACGTACGACCAATTTTATAAATTGAGATTATTTATTATTCTCAAGTACGTAGTTCAATACTTTTGTCATTAAGTGAACTCTATCTTTTCCACCTACGTTGTGCTTATGCATTGGATAAGGGAAGAAGTCCATCTGAACTCCTAGTTCTACAAATTTTTGAACCAAAGAAAGGTTGTGTTGCATAACAACTACATCATCCACAGTTCCATGAATTAATAACAAATCTCCTGTCAAATTCCCCGCATGGGTCATCAAAGAAGCTTGCTCATATCCTTTTTCATTTTCATCTGGACGATCCATATAGCGTTCTCCATACATGATTTCATAATATTTCCAATCGGTAACAGGTCCACCAGCTACTCCAACTTGATAAACACCTGGATGTCTCAACATCAATGAAGTTGTCATGAAACCACCAAACGACCAACCGTGAACGGCTAAACGATTTGCATCGACATAAGGAAGACTTTTTAAATATTCCACACCAGACAATTGATCCTCCATCTCAACTGTTCCCAATTGGCGGTGAATTTGAGACTCAAAAGCAAAGCCTCTTTCTGCAGAACCACGATTATCGACAGTATATACTAAATAACCTTGCTCTGCCATCCAATGCATCCAGAGACTAGCACCGTCATACCACGAATTTGTAATTAATTGTGCATGAGGTCCGCCGTAAACGTAAACTAAAACCGGATATCTTTTTGAAGCATCGAAGTTGCTCGGCTTAATCATACGCGTGTATAAGGTTGTACCATCTTTTGCCTTTATCGTTCCGATTTCGGCAGTTCCGATTTGATAATCAGCTAATTTATTCTCTCCGACTAATACCGTTGAAAGGACTTTTCCTTTTGTCGTGGCAATACAATTTTTGCTAGGGACTGAATGACTAGAGAAATGGTCATGAATATACAAGCCATCCGACGAAATTGAAACTGAATGCGTCCCTGATTCCCCAGTGATTTGGTTTGATTTTCCTTTCAAATCCACAGAATAAATCTTTGTATCTAACGGACTTTCGCCTGTTGCTGAATAGTAAACGATTCCTTTTTTGAAGTCAATAATATCTTTCACAACAAATGAGTGATCGGTCAACTGCTTCAATAATTTTCCATTGAAATCATAAAAATAGATGTTATTGAATCCATTCTTTTCAGAAATCCATAAAAAGTCATTCGAAGAAGAAATGAATTTCGCTGGATGTTCTGGTTCTATCCATTTATCATTTTTTTCTTCAAAAAGTGTTTTTACAAAATTTCCTGTTGATGCCTCATAAACGTTTAGCCACATGTGATTTTGATCGCGGTTTACCTCTGCAACAACGATATACTTATCATCGAATGACCATGATAAATTCGTCAAATAGTTTTCTTCTCCATTTTGTGTTTCAAAATACACTGTTTTATCAGTCACACTATTATACACTCCAACTCTGGCTTTTTCAGATTTCTGTCCTGCCATCGGATACTTAATAGAAATCAACTCTCCTGGGGTCTTGCTGTTATCCAACAAAGGATAATCTGCCACATTGGTCTCGTCTTTTTGATAAAATGCCAAAGAAGTTCCTTTGTGCGACCAAAAAAGTCCACCTGTTATACCGAATTCACTACGTGCAATCGCTTGGCCTGAAACAATGTTCTTATCCGAATTGTTAGTTACTGATAACTCAACACCAAACGCATTTTTAATTCTTACATTGTTACCTACTGTGTAGGCGATGTTCAGTGATTTCTCATTAAACAAAGCATTTTCTGCACCTTCTGGCAAATGATTAATTGCAGTTCCTTTTTCCTCTACCAGGTTGTATTCATAATACGTGGCACCGTCATTCACCCAAAATGAATTTTCATCTTTCCACGTCATTCCAGAAAACCACGATAACTCAGAACCTAACTTTGAGTTCAGTTCTTGAATCGTTAAAATCTCTTTTGCCGTAGTATTTTTTACAGAAGCTTTCATTAGTTTTTGATAGCCCTCGAGATATGAGTAGCAATCTGTATTCGGAATCCATTGAAACATGATTAACGATTGAGGATAAAAACCTCTGTACTGCTGCATTACCGCATTCTCCAACGTCAATTCTTTCTTTTGAGCAAATGTTGAACTCGAAAAAATTGTAAGGAATAAAATTAGACTAAGTGATTTGAAAATTATCTTCATTTTAACATGTTTAATATGATACTATTTTTGAAATTCAAATATAATCAATCCTTTAGGATGACTGAACAATAATATGATGTTTGGTTAAATTCACAGATTTATCAGTTCATTTTCATGTCAATGAGTGGAATTAATCTACTTTTGTCAAAAAAAAACGAATGAAACATATTTCAGTAGCGAGTATCGAAGCAGCAATTAAAAAGGTAGACAACCTAGACGACGATGGCTTAGAAAAACTAGCAGAAACATATGCATTAGCACAACAAACGCTTTTAGGTTATATAATGTCGGCACCAGTTGAATACAAGAACGAGCAATTAGAAGGTCTTTTGATTTATTATTACTGCCTGATTTCTGAAGCATTCACTCAAGAAAAAGTTTTGTTGAACCAAGTAACCGAAGATGAAATTGACGCATTTGAAGAGCCTTTCTTTGAAATGTTAGATGAATATTTCGATAAAGACGACGAAGAAATTCTAAACGATTTTACGGATCAACCTGATTTAATTCGTTTCATGATGATTGAAATCAGCACAGAAGATGACGATGGAACTTCTTTAGACGATGAAACTGCAACTCAACTATTTATTGTAACGAGTGCACTGATTTCTTTAATGGGAAAAGCTATTAAAGCGTGAAAACTCCTCTAGAAATTATACAAATAATGATGGAAAAAGACCAATTCAGCAATTGGCTTGGTCTTACCGTTATTTCTGTTTCTGAAGGATGTTGTGAATTGAGCTGTACCACAAACAAAAAAATGCTCAATGGTTTTGATATCTTGCATGGTGGAATATCCTACTCACTTTCTGATTCCGCACTTGCTTTCGCGTCAAATAGCCGTGGAAATAAATGCGTAAGTGTTGAAACTTCCATAAGCCATTTAAAACCAGTGTACGATAACGAAACACTACGAGTCGTGAGCAACGAAATTCACCGAGGTAAATCAATTGGGATTTATGAAGTCGACATTTTCAACCAACAAAACGAGCTAATTTCGAAGTTCAAAGGAACCGTATCTATTTCTAAAGATACCTGGTAGACGAATCGTAACAGTCAGTTATTTTTTCTACTTATTTGTTTTATATTTGTTGTAGTCACCACACTATGAAACAACTATTTAGCGTATTAGTTTTATTCTTTATCAGCCTTTCCTTTGGCCAAGAAGATCCCTATTTAAAAAAAATCGGTGCGCTAAGTACAAAAAAACCGACTTCAAGGGATACCGTAATTATTAACAAACTAAATTCCACCGCAAAAGATTCGGTTTTCACCAATTCAGCCAAAGCAGAAAAATACAGTCAAATTGCCCATTCAATGGCTTCGAAATTGGAGTATTACGATGGTAAATTTGAAGCGGCAATGAACCTTAGTCGTGCGAAAATCTATCTCAACGAAATGGATTCGGCTATGTTCTATGCCGATTATGGTTTATCAATCGCAGAAACGATAAAATCAAATGATTACAAATTACGCTCCTATGAAATGAAGGGAAACGTATATACTTACACTGGTGACTTTCAACCAGCGGTTACAAATTATTTAAAGGGAGCAAAAATTGGTGAAAAATACAATCCAAAATTGGCACTTACCTGTTATACAAATCTGGGAATGGTTTTTATGAAAACTAAAAACATTCCCAAAGCAGAATATTACATCTCATTATCGATCAAATTAGGTGAAAAATACAAAGACTATAAAAACGTTTCTAGCTCACTCAACAACCTTGGCTTAATCGAAAAAAATCGAGGGAATGTAGATTTGGCATTGAAACATTTTGAACGTGGTTTGAAATTGGCGCAACAAACAAAATATGAAAAACGGGAGTCCGAAATTTTACACAACATTTCAAACGTCTATTTTAAGCAGAAAAATTTCGAAAAAGGCTTTGAATACTTCAATAAGTCCGTTGAAATCAGTCGAAAAAATGGCAATCACTATTCAATGGCAATTGACTATTACACGTTAGCATTGAATTTTACAGACACTGGAGAATTAAAACGAGCTGAAGAGGCTGCATTCAAAGCTTTGGATTTGGCTAAACTCTCAAAGGACAAAGAAATAATTACGGAATGTTACGCAATGATTTCCCATTTGTACAATGTTATGGGCGACGACAACCAAGCTTTCAGTTACTTGAGTCATGCATATGTCTATAAAGACAGTTTAAACCTCATCAACATAAACAACACAATTGCAGAAGCTGAGGCCAAACACACGAAGGAAAAACAAAAAATCGAAAGTGACTTAAAACTGGCAAACGAGAAAAAAATCAATAATGAAAAAATCTGGTGGCGCGATTTAATGCTTTACATTTCCATCGCAATTATTCTCGGAGTCATTATTGGTATTTATTACCTCGTCCGCATCAATAAACAAATCAAATTAAAAAATATAACGGTCGAAAAACAAAAAGAAGAACTAACCGAAAAACACCTCGAAATAAAATCAAGTATCGATTACGCGAAACGAATTCAGTTGGCAATGTTCTCCGATCAATACCAATGGAATCAGATCAGTACAAATCATTCTATCTTCTTTCGCCCGAAGGATGTAGTCAGTGGCGATTTCTATTGGGCGCACAAAAATCAAGACCAAAACACTTCCATTTGGGCTGTTGCAGATTGTACTGGACATGGTGTTCCTGGAGCATTTATGAGCATGCTTGGAATTGGTTTTCTAAACGAAATCGTAATTGAAAATAAGGTCATTGATCCAGGCGAAATATTGAATAGCTTGAGACAAAAAATTGTATCATCACTCGACAAAGAAGATTCGAAAAGCAAAGATGGAATGGACATTTCAATTTGTGTTTATAATCATACAACCAAAACGCTTACTTACGCTGGAGCCAATAATCCACTTTGGATTATTACAGATGTTGCACCAATTACGCATTTACCATATAAATCAGTTGTCCCAGCGTCAGACAACAAATCTTTTCTTCTTGAAATTGCACCAGATAAAATGCCAATTGGTAAACTTTTTTCAAATCCTCCTCCATTTACAACCAAAGAAGTTAGCCTAAACAAAGGCGATAAGATAATTTTGTTTAGCGATGGGTTCGCAGATCAATTTGGTGGTGAATCAAATAAAAAATTCAAGTATAAAAGCCTGAAAGAACTTCTTCTTTTATCTCATTTAACGTCCTACAACCATCAGACTAAAATTCTTGGAGAACACTTCGAAAAATGGAAAGGAAGCGAAAGTCAAACAGATGATGTTTGTATCGTATCTGTTGAAATTGACAGTTAATTTTCTCCTCTGAGAATTTGATTTCATGCTTTTATACTTGAATTCTATATTTTTTCAAATTTACTGTGCCTGCATAAAGTATTTTGATTACTTTTAGGGTTCTAAAACAATACCTCTATGTCTGAAATTAGTGATAAATCGTATTTAATCGATTTTGTTGTGCGCCATCTTTGGCATAAAATATCCAGAATGTATAACCAAAAGGCGAATGAGCATGGCTTAACCGTTTCCATTGGATTCATTCTCTTAAACATTGATAAAGATGGAACACCAAGTACGCAATTGGGACCAAAAATGGGAATGGAACCCACAAGTCTTTCACGGACATTAAAAACAATGGAGGAAAAAGGGTTGATTTTTCGAAAGTCGGACAATAAGGACAAGCGAAAAGTATTGATCTTTCTAACTGAAGAAGGAGTTGCAAAACGAAAAATTGCAAAAACGGTCATCCTTGACTTCAACGAACGATTAATCAAATCCATCCCAAAAGGTAAATTAAAAACATTTTATGAAGTAGCTGAACGACTGGATACTTCTATAGATATTGAATCAAATAACATATAATCGTATGAATAGACATATTAGAAAGGTAGCGGTATTGGGATCAGGAGTAATGGGATCTCGAATTGCCTGCCATTTTGCAAACATTGGCTGTGAAGTGGTTTTATTGGACATCGTTCCAAGAGAACTGACGGAAGCAGATGAAAAAAAGGGATTAACAACCGATTCAAAGCACTTCAGAAATAAAATTGTGAATGAAGCTTTGGACTTCGCGTTAAAATCAAATCCTTCTCCTATTTATAGAAAATCATTTGCCACTAGAATAACTACAGGAAATTTTGACGACAACATTAACCTTGTAGCTGACTGCGATTGGATCATGGAAGTCGTAATTGAACGCTTGGACATTAAAAAAGTGGTTTTTGACAATGTTGAGAAGCACAGAAAACCAGGAACAATCATTTCGTCCAATACATCTGGAATTCCGATTCATTTAATGCTCGATGGAAGAAGTGATGATTTCAAAGCGCACTTTTGTGGAACTCACTTTTTCAATCCTCCGAGATATTTACAGTTATTGGAAATCATTCCAACCCCAGAAACAAAACCTGAAATCATTGATTTCTTGATGGATTACGGAAGTCGCTTCTTAGGAAAGAAAACAGTTCTATGTAAAGATACTCCTGCTTTCATCGCAAATCGTGTAGGTGTTTATTCCATGATGGCATTGTTTCATTTAATTAATGAAATGGGACTTACCGTTGAAGAAGTGGATAAACTTTCAGGCCCGGTACTCGGTCGTCCAAAATCTGCCACATTTAGAACTGGTGACGTAGTTGGATTGGATACACTTGTGCATGTTGCGAATGGTGTAAAAGACAGTTGTCCAAACGATGAAGAAAATGCGTTATTTGAGCTTCCAGGTTACATTTCTACCATGGTGGAAAACAAGTGGCTGGGTTCTAAATCAGGACAAGGGTTTTACAAAAAAGTTAAAGCCGCGGATGGCAGCAGCGAAATACAAGTTTTGGACTTAAAAACGCTTGAATACCGCAGTCAAAATAAAGTGAAATTTCCAACTTTAGACATGGCGAAATCAATTGATGATTTAAACCAACGTACAAAAATGTTATTGATGGGAATGGACAAAGCTGGTGAGTTTTACCGTAAAATATTTGGTGGACTTTTCGCTTATGTTACCAATAGAATTCCTGAAATCACAGATGATCTGTACAAAATCGATGATGCACTAAAAGCAGGATTTGGTTGGGAATTAGGACCGTTTGAAACATGGGACATTCTTGGCTTCGATCAGGGACTTAAATTGATTGAAAAGGAAAACAAAACTGCAGCAGCATGGATTTCAGAAATGAAAGCGGCGGGATGCACATCGTTCTACAAATCTGAAAAAGGTCAGAAAATGTATTACGATATTCCTACCAAATCCTACAAAGTTATTCCTGGTACAGAAGGATTGGTTCAGTTGGAAACATTGCGTTCTGAAAATAAAGTGTGGGGCAACAGCGACGCTACGATTGTAAACATCGGAGACGGAATTTTAAACTTAGAATTCCACACAAAAATGAACACAATTGGCGGTGGCGTTATCGAAGGAATCAACAAAGCCATCGATTTAGCAGAAACAGAATACAAAGGATTGGTAATCTCCAACACAGGACAAAATTTTTCTGCTGGAGCAAATGTCGGAATGATTTTCATGATGGCGATTGAGCAAGATTACGATGAATTGAATTTCGCGGTGAAAGCTTTCCAAGATACGATGATGCGTCTTCGTTATTCTAACATTCCGGTTATTGTTGCACCTCACAACATGGCACTTGGTGGCGGTTGCGAAATGTCAATGCACGCGGATAAAGTAATTGCTCATGCAGAATTGTACATGGGATTGGTTGAATTTGGAGTTGGTCTAATTCCAGGCGGTGGCGGATCGAAAGAATTTGCAAAGCGTTTGTCTGATGAATTAAGCGATGGAGATATTAAAATCAACCGAATGCGAGATAAATTCTTGACAATTGGACAAGCGAAAGTTTCGACTTCTGCTTACGAAGCATTTGATCTGGGTTATTTGAGAGAAGGAATTGATGAAGTCGTAGTTAGTCGTCAACACCAATTGACACGAGCAAAGGAAGCCTGCATGAATTTAATACTTGAAGGATATATCGCGCCAAAACGTGAAAAAAACATTACCGTTTTCGGAAACGAAGGATTGGGAATTGTTTATGTTGGAGCTGATACAATGCTTTCAGGAAATTACATGTCGCAACACGATTTAGTGATCTCTGAAAAATTAGGTTTCGTTCTTTGCGGAGGCGATTTATCTGAAAACACAGTTGTTTCTGAACAGTACTTATTGGACATGGAACGAAAAGCTTTCGTTGAATTGTGTAAAGAGAAAAAGACGCTTGAACGATTGGAAAGCATTGTGAAATACGGGAAAATTCTTAGAAATTAAATTAGACTAAAAGATATTAAGGGAGACTAAAAGACATTAAGATTCAAGATTCTAAGACGTATTTTTCACATAAGAAAACATTTATTAGAAAAACGACAAAAGACTGTTGGAATGACAAGCACATTAAACACTCAACGGACGTGTCTTAAAATCTTGAATCTTTCGGTCTTAAAATCTAAAAAAGATGAGACACAACTTTAGAGAATTAACGATTTGGAAAAATAGCATGGAGTTAGCGAAAGCGGTTTATCTTGCTTCTGCTAATCTTCCAAGTGACGAGCGGTTTTCTTTGATTTCTCAAATTAATAGATGTGCCATTTCAATTCCTTCAAATATTGCAGAAGGATCTGGAAGGACTTCTAATAATGAGTTCGCTCATTTCTTAAATTATAGTCTTTCATCTTCCTATGAACTGGAAACACAATTGATTTTAGCTAACGAAATATACAAATTAGATTATACAAATTAGATAATACAGATTTATTAATAAAATTACATGACCTTCAAAAAATGATAGGAGGATTCAAAAGAACATTGAGTACTGATAATTAAGTCTTAATATCTTGAGTCTTAAAATCTTAAAATCTTAAAAATATGAAACAAACAGCATATATAGTATCAGGCTTTAGAACAGCAGTTGGAAAAGCAGGGAAAGGTGGATTTCGATTCACGCGACCTGATGACCTCGCCGCAGATGTAATCAAACACTTGATGGCACAAATTCCACAGCTGGAGAAAGAACGCATTGACGATGTAATTGTTGGAAACGCAACGCCTGAAGCCGAGCAAGGATTAAACATGGGGCGAATGATTTCACTCATGGGATTGGATACGAACAAAGTTCCAGGAATGACCGTGAATCGTTATTGTTCTTCTGGATTGGAAACCATCGCAATTGCAACAGCGAAAATTGAAAATGGAATGGCCGATTGCATCATTGCAGGTGGAGCTGAATCCATGTCAATTATGGCGATGGGTGGTTGGAGAATTGTCCCAAATCCTGTCGTTGGTAAAGAAAACCCATCTTGGTACTGGGGAATGGGATTGACGGCTGAAGCAGTGGCCAAACAATACAACGTTTCTCGTGAAGACCAAGACAATTTTGCATTGCACTCGCACGAAAAAGCAATCGCGGCTATAAAAGGCGGACTGTTTAAAGACGATATCGTTCCTATCAACGTACACCAAGTGTATTTGGATGAAATGGAAAAACGTCAAGAAAGAAATTACATTGTTGATACAGACGAAGGACCAAGAGCAAGTACACTGGAAGGATTAGCGCGTTTACGCCCAGTATTTGCTAACGGAGGATCTGTAACTGCAGGAAATTCTTCGCAAACTTCTGATGGAGCAGCGTTTTGTCTCGTGATGTCAGAAAAATTGATGAAAGAACTGGAATTAGAACCTATTGCACGATTGGCTTCGTACAGCGTTGTTGGTGTTGAACCACGCATTATGGGAATTGGACCTGTTGACGCTATTCCAAAAGCATTAGCTGCAGCAGGACTAAAACAAAACGATATTTCATTGGTTGAATTGAACGAAGCATTCGCTTCTCAATCACTTGCCGTAATTCGCGAAACGGGATTGAATCCTGATATCGTAAATGTAAACGGTGGAGCGTTGGCTTTAGGTCACCCACTTGGTTGTACAGGTGCAAAATTAAGCGTTCAAATTATGAATGAATTGAAACGCAGAAAACAACGTTATGGATTAGTCACAATGTGTGTAGGTACTGGACAAGGTGCTGCTGGCGTAATTGAAATGATGTAATTAATGAACAACGTCAAAGAATTAACCAATTTCCTCAGAAATGCAGGACACGAATCAATGATGGAGATTCAAGAAAAATCCATCTTTGAATTCAAAAAACACGATAGCGTTCTACTTTATTCCAAAACAGGCTCTGGAAAAACATTGGCTTTTTTATTGTCGATGCTTTCAAAAATTGACGCTCACAAGCAAGGAATTCAAGGTGTTGTTATTGCTCCTTCTCGTGAATTAGCTGTTCAAATACACGATGTTTTTCGTTCATTGAAAACAGGACACAAGGCGACATTGTGCTATGGTGGACATTCCATGAAGGAAGAAGAAAACAGCTTGTCTGAAACACCTGTTGTACTTATTGGAACACCAGGTAGAATTGCTGATCACATCGACAGAGACAACATTCATTTGGAATACGCGTCCTTTGTTGCTATTGATGAGTTCGACAAATGCTTGGAATTGGGATTCAACGATGAGATGAAATTCATCCTGTCCTACATGGACAACATCAAACATACGATGTTGGTTTCGGCTACGCGAATGGAAGAAATTCCTTCGTATATCAATCAGGAAAACGCTACAACCATTGACGAATTGTCGGAAGACGAAACAATTAATATAAAGGAATACGCCGTGCATTACCGCGGTGATTTAATTCACAACCTCAGCAACATGGTAATGTCATTCAACAATGAACATTCTATCGTGTTTTGCAATTTTAGAGAAGTTGCAGAAGATGTTGCTTTTCAATTGAACGACAGAGGAATTACCTGTGTATCTTACCATGGAGGTTTGGAACAAGACCAGCGCGACCGTGCATTAATTAAGTTTAGAAACGGAAGTGCTCCTACTCTGGTTTGTACAGATTTGGGATCGAGAGGATTAGACATTCCAGAAGTCAATCACATTGTACACTACCAATACCCAAATAGCAAAGAAGCGTTTACACACCGTAAAGGAAGAACAGCGCGAATGGCCGCTGACGGAAATTCATATTTGTTTATCGGCGAATCAACACAATTGCCAGACTATATTGAATTGCCTGAAAATGAATTTCGTGTTCCAAAGGAAAATGAACTCTATCTCTCGCCTGATTGGATTACACTTTATTTAAGCGGAGGTAAAAAGGATAAAATCAACAAAATTGATATTGTTGGTTTTCTTTCAAAACAAGGAAAACTAGACAAAGGAGAATTGGGATTAATTATTGTTCAAGACCGAATTTCTTTCGCTGCTGTAAAAAGAGACAAGTACAAAGATGTCTTGAAACACATTAAAAATGAAAAAATTAAGGGGAAAAAATTAAAAATAGAGCTTGCGATGTAAACTATTTTAGATTATGCATGCATAACTTTAATTTTATTACTAAATTTCAGAATTAGAAAAAAAACATACAAAAAATAAAATGTCAGAAAACAACTCATCACCGATCAAAGGAGGCGAATTCATCATCCGAAATACGGCTCCATCAGAAATTTTTATTGCCGAAAACTGGACAGAGGAACAACGAATGATTGCCGGAATGTGCGATGAATTTGTTGCTGCCGAAATTACACCAAACATCGAGCGCATGGACAGCATGGAAGAAGGATTTATGTCTTCTTTGATGGAAAAAGCAGGAGAACTTGGATTATTGGGAATGTCCGTCCCAGAAGAGTTGGGTGGAATGGGTGTTGATTTCAAAACTTCTTTATTGGCAACTGAGCGATTGGCCGCAGCTGGCTCATTCTCTGTTGCTTATGGAGCACACACTGGAATCGGTACTTTGCCGCTACTCTATTATGGAAATGAGGAACAAAAGAAAAAATACGTTCCTAAATTGGCGAGCGGTGAATGGAAAGCATCGTATTGCTTAACAGAACCAAGTGCAGGATCGGATGCCAACTCTGGAAAAACAAAAGCGAAATTAACGGACGATGGAAAGCATTATGTCTTGAATGGACAAAAAATGTGGATCACCAACGCTGGTTTTGCCGACTTATTTACGGTTTTTGCCAAAATTGATGACGACGATAAACTAACGGCCTTCTTAGTTGAAGCCAACAGTCCTGGAATATCTCTGAATCCAGAAGAAAAGAAAATGGGAATTAAAGGTTCTTCTACGCGTCAAGTTTTCTTTAATGACGTGAAAGTTCCAGTTGAAAACATGCTTTCAGAACGTGAAAACGGATTTAAAATCGCCTTGAACATTTTGAACATTGGTCGTATTAAATTGGCTGGTGGTGTTATGGGAGGCGTGAAATTCGTTGTAACAGATTCTGTACGTTATGCAAATGAAAGAGAACAATTTGGGCGACCAATTGCAAAATACGGCGCCATCCGTTACAAGTTAGCGCAACAAGCAATTTTGGGTTATGTAGTGGAAGCCGCAACCTACAGAGCAGGTCAAAATATTGATGACGCTATTGCTGGATACGTAGCAGAAGGATTGGAAAAAGGTCCTGCAACACTCAAAGGTATTGAATTGTTTGCGCCCGAATGTGCCATTTTGAAAGTGGCTGCTTCTGAAGCGTTGGATTATGCGGTAGACGAAGGAGTTCAAATTTTTGGTGGTATGGGCTACTCGGCTGAATCTTCAGTAGAGCGAGCTTACCGCGATTCAAGAATTAACCGAATTTTTGAAGGAACAAATGAAATTAACCGTCTGTTGACCGTTGAAATGGTATTGCGTAGAGCAATGAAAGGTGAATTGGATTTAATGTCACACGCTATGAAAGTCGCAGGTGAACTAATGAGTATTCCCGAAACAAAAGAAAAAGGCGAAGGTGCGTTGGCAAATGAATTTGAATACTTAGACGGTTTCAAAAAAGCAATTTTAATGATTGCCGGATCTGCTGTGCAAAAGTTGATGCAAACGATTTCGAAAGAACAAGAAGTATTGATGAACATTGCCGACATCGCCATTTGGACGTACTTAGCTGAATCTGCATTGTTACGCGTTCAACAATTGATTGACACAAAAGGCGAAGCAGGTCACGAAGCAGAAATTGCGATCGTTAAAACCTACTTCTACGATGCGGCAGATAAAATCAACAAAGCAGGAAAAGATGCGATTTACTCTTTTGCAGACGGAGATGAAGCACGCATGATGTTGATGGGACTGAAACGTTTCACAAAAACCGAAGCTTTCAATCCAAAAGAAGCACGCCAGTTAATTGCATCTAAAATCATTGAAGCAAACGAATATTGTTTCTAAATTGAATCAAATAACACAGAATCCTCTTTCATACGAAAGGGGATTTTTTTTTGCCCATCCTTTTTTGAGACATACAAACGTTTTTGTGTATTTTTAGCATTAGCATGAGAGCCATTCTATTTTGTATTCCTGTGTTAGTGCTTTTTTATTCGTGTGGTAGAAATACAAACTCACCTGCCAGAAATAAAAACACAAGAACCAAAGCTTTAAGTGCGTCTGTAGCAATGGACAGCACAATGTTCTATAATGCGAAAACCTTACACAACTTACTTTTATCTGACACCATCAAACTAGATAGTGTTAAAATACTATGCAACGACAAAAAGTGTCTTGATATTCCTGTAGAATTTTCGAGAAGCACACGTCACGGAGTAGGTCGAAGTGGCGGACTTCTGCATACGATAACTTCTTTGATGACCAGTCGTTCTACCTTCCAATTGACGTCAATTCAAGCGGCTTTACTGAGTGACGCTCACAACAAATCTGAAGCGCTTTCTCTACTCTTGCAATCTGGCGCAGACCCAAACGTCATCTCAAGTGACTCATTAACTTCACTGGATTGGGCAAATAAATATGACTTAAAACAGGCGGTTTGCGACACATTGATTCAATATGGAGCCAATCCAAAAGCAGTTGATTTAAAGTATTGTCAAACAGACCTAAAGAAAATTGATTTTTTTGTCAAACTAGGTGCAAACCCCAAAACAATCAGTTGGTCAAGTTTTCTTGATCTTAGCTTCAGGTATAGAAAAGAAAACAGACGAGGCCAATGGAAAACAAAATTGTATACCGTGTTGGACTACGGAATTAACCCTCAACGCATTAATCAATTTGAGATATTAATGTTTGTCCGTTCAAATCATGATTTTGACCCAAAAATCATGGAAAAATTACTGTCTAAAGGTCTCGACCTCAATAAACCTCTAGAATTTGAATTGAAAAAAAGCGCTCAAGATAAATACGAATATTGGTTGGACTATGTCATAGACAATCACTATTCAGAAGAATTACTTGTATTCCTAATTGAGAATGGCGCAAAGAAAACACGTAACAATTATTCGATTTATGAACATGCAAGTGTACACAGGTATTCAGAGAAAACAATGAAACTAATCGAATCGAAATTCGGAAAGTAAACGAATAATAAAGTGTTTTGTGATGAAGAATGGATTACATTCAAGAAATGACTTTTTCTTTGTTCTCAAGGTTGAAAAATCGAATTTATTTTAAAAAACATTCTTACCTTACAACTACAGTTTTTATTAGGTATAGCACTTCGCAAAATCATTAAACATTCCTTCATGAGATTGATAATTTTAACCACCATCGCATTTTTAGCAAGCTTCCAATACACCTTCTCACAAGATATTCAATCAGAAGTATACAAAGGAAAAATGGATGGAAAAACACCCTTAACTTTATATGTACAATCGTATGAAAACGAATGCACAACAGACATAATGTACGATGGTATGTATAAATACAATGGGAAAAGCGAATGGCTGCAATTGAACATCACCTCCAACTACAATTCCCAATTCGTGCTTGTTGAGTACGGCTTTACAGGTGTATTGATTTTAAAAAAAGGAGCCAATGGATTCGACGGCATTTGGATTAGTCCCGATTCGAAAAAACAACTTCCAGTAAACTTTCAAAAAGTAGAAATTCCGAGCGACAAAATGGAAACTATCCAAAACGAGTTCGAAGAAGTAAACTACGTGAACCACGATTGTTGATCTACAAAAAACAAAACAGATTAAAATGAACAACATTTACAACACATACCGCCCAGAGGGATTTGGAACAATCAGTTCGTACTTGATGGTTAAACATCCCGCAGAACTCATTGCGTTTCTTAAGAATGCTTTTTTCGCTGAAGAACTAAGCAGGTCAATCAACCCGCAGAATGGAGAATTGGCCAACGTAATTCTAAAAATTGGAACTTCTTGTTTCATGGTGAGCCAAGCACGAAATCAGTATTTGAACATGCGCACATCTTTTTATTTGTACGTGGATGATGTTGATGAAATGCATAAGCGCGCCGTGGAATTTGGGGCTCAAGTTGAATTTGAACCTGCCGATATGCCCTACGAAGACAGACAATCGGGAGTTATTGATCCTAGCGGCAATTATTGGTGGATTTCAAAACGATTAGTGGAAGAAGATTACGACTAAGTCAATCCCAACAATAAATTTGGATCAGGACAATTCTTTTTATAAAACTCTAAAGTTTTCAAACTGGAAACACCGGGATAATCTCCCAAATAGTTTTCAATGTCGAGAATAATCTGAAAGTGCAGATGGGGTGGATAATCGCCATTTACTTCAGACGATCCAAGTTGGGCAATTGCTTCTCCTTGTTTAAACCGCTTCCCTATTTTCAATTCCAACAGCGACTCTTCACTTAAATGTCCATACAAAGTATAATAACAAAAATCGCCTTGTGAATGTTTTAAAATAATGGTAGGACCGTAATCTCCATGATTCAGGTTGTTATTAAAACTATGCACTTCGCCGTCCAAAGCAGCAAGAACGTTTGTTCCAGCTTCAACCCAAATATCGACTCCTAAGTGAATGTTGCGCTCGTCTTCTGGAAGCGTTTTCTGGTTAAAATAAGCACTTCGCTGGTAAATGTTTCGTGTTTCCAAATAACCACCAAAAGCAATTTTACCACCTTTCAATTGAATTTGCTCATTCACATATTCGCCTAACTTGTCAGAGGAAGCTACATCAACTGAACGAAGTACTTTATTGTCTTTGGATAAATCCAACGGAACATAATCCTTTTTAGCAAATGCCTTGTCAATGACAAAAATTGATCTGCTTTCTATTCCCAATAAGTCGGCGGTTATCACAGAGTAAAAATTTAAATATTCGTTCACAATATGGCATAAAAAAAGGGACTAACGAATAGTCCCTTTAAAATTCTTTACTGTATTTACTTCAAATACGATTCAATAAAGACAGACATATCAACGTTCGTCCCATCAATCTCTACAAATCTCACTTGATTTACTGCTAAAAATCGCGCTACAATAGTTCGTGACGTTACATCATTTTCTATCATATTTATAGTCGCTGTATTTGAAGCTTCATCGAAATCAACTGTGAAGTTTGACGTATAATAACTCGCCGCTTTTTCAACTGATTCCTTGGTTCTTTCAGTTACGAAGTGAAATTGGTATTCACCAGTCGTTTTACTATTCACAAGTTCAGTTTTTCCATTCGATTTTGCGATGTTCTCAGCTTCTTGAGCAAATGTCATTGAAGACATGCTTACCAACAAAACGATACTATAAATTATTTTTTTCATTGTTTGTTTTTTTATTTCAACTAGTTCTTAGACGAATAGAACGTTTTAAAAGTTGCTCCTATTTCGTTTTCACTGTTAAATCTACACTTTTTTTTACAACTTTGTCTGCAATGAGTAAGTTACTTCCATACTTTGACAAGAATAAAATTGAAGCGGGCTGTGATGAAGCAGGTCGTGGTTGTTTAGCGGGACCAGTTGTTGCAGCTGCTGTAATTCTTCCTGCCAACTTCAAAAACGAGTTGCTCAACGATTCAAAACAACTGTCAGAATCAAAACGCATATTGTTGCGCCCAATCATTGAAAAGGAAGCCATTGCATTTGCTGTTTCCTTCGTTTACGAAAAAGAAATCGATGAAATAAACATTTTAAACGCCAGCTTCACAGCAATGCATCGCGCGGTCGATCAATTAACAACACGCCCGGAAGCCTTGTTGATAGACGGAAATAGATTCAATTCTTACCCTTCCATTCCACACAATTGCATAATCAAAGGTGATGGAAAATACTTGTCCATTGCCGCGGCTTCTATTCTTGCAAAAACATATCGCGACGATTATATGGAGAAAATTCATGAAGAATTTCCGATGTACGGCTGGAAACAAAACAAAGGCTATCCAACAAAAAAACACCGTCAAGAAATATTCCATCATGGCGAATGCAAGCACCACAGAAAATCATTTACCTTGCTACCTGCGAACCAACTTTCGCTCTTTGATTAAGCTTCAATTGTTAAGTACACAAATCATTGTTGATTTTAAAACCATCCACAAAAAATATCAATGCACATTCTTTCTATTTTTGACTAAAGAATAGTACCATGATTAATCGTGTCATTTTAGCACTTATATTTATTCTAAGTTTAGGTTGGATTGGTTATGTCGGGATGGAAATCTTGAACAACAAAAATGATTTCTCACCTACGGCTTTCTTTGGCGGAAAAGACGGTGAATTACTGATTATTAATCGGGTATCTGAAGTTGACATCAACCAATTGGATGGATTTAATCTTAATCCGTTTTCCTCACTTACTAGCGAGTTTAAAGATGAAGAAAGTCCAACAATTTACCTCAGCAAAAACTTGCCACATGCATTAATTGTATCAAAAAACAAGTGGACAAAGAAATCGATCAAAGCGCTGCTCATCTCATTAGACGGAACATTAAACATAACATCGAGAGAATTTTCCAAAGGAAATATCAAAGGTCGCTATTCTAAAAACAACTTATACATTACTCAATCAGAACTGTACACATCAGAAAACACGGAAAGTTTTACGTTCGACAAAAAAGCAAGTGCATCCATCGTGCTTTTTGATACAGATTCTAAAGTTCAATCAACCACCGACATATACTTCAGCGCCGGTGAAAAGACGAATTTCATTACACACAATGAAAACATAGAACAAGGGAATCAGATAAAGGATGAAGTGGTATTTGGTCGGATTATTTCATCCAAAATAGATAACTACCATTTTATTGAACGTGATTTCGCAACAACTTTCGATCAGGTGGTAAAAGACGGTCCAATGAGCAAATGGATGTTAAACGGCTTTGTCACTGTAACGATGAATGGGAAAAAAGCACTTGTTTCAGATTATATATTGGGACAGGATCCAATTCTTATTTTAAATGACATCAACCAAACGATTGACGCAACTGCTTTTTCCAATGCATTGACATCAGATTTCCCCTCAAAAGGAAAGAAATACCATGCGAAATATTTAGATGATCTGATTGTGTTTTCAGAAGACGAAACTACTTGTGATGCTTTGCTGGCAGATTTCAAATTGGGAAATACAATTGCATTGAACCCAAGCTCGCAAAATCGTGTTTACGGAAATTTACCAAAGTCTGTGTCTGAACGTTTTATTTCAGGTGACAAGCGCTATACAAAAGCCGTTTATCGAGGTAAAATACTTCAAACCTTATTTGGAAAAGGGGAAACTGCTCTTGCCACAACCAACAAGCAACCCTTATCTGTGAATTGCGGATTCGATATCAAGGATTTTGTTTTAACTGAAGATGACAACACTATTGTAGCTCTTGGAAAAAAAGGTGAAATGGCCTGTTTTGAAAATGGAAAACTGGCATGGAAAAAACAACTGAATTCAACTGCCAAAAGCAATCTAACTGTTATCGATTTACATGAAAATGGGGAATCGTACTTTCTATTAAACACAACTACGTGCATATATTTATTTGACAAAGCGGGCAAAGAAGTTTCAGGTTTTCCCATTGAACTTGAAAACAATGCAAGCAATGATGTTCATTTTTATCGCTGGCAAGGTAAAAGCTATTTCTTGATTGCAACTGACAACAATCGTGTAATGCATTTTGACTCCAAAGGGCGCGAATTGAACAGCATTAAAGTTCCAATTCCAATTACACGACAAATCGATGTTTGGGCGAGCATTAAAACACTTTACGCAGGATTCTCCGATGGGCGATCGTTCTATATGTACGATTTAGATCACAACAAAAACTATAGAGATTTCAACACTTCTGGAAACGCGGTGTCCGTTAAAATCCCGAATGAATTGATCCAATTTTCGATGAACAACAATGCGTTAATCAAGTACGATCAAAAGGGTAACGCAATAAAACTAGGAAATTATCCAGCTGGTAAAATCATTAAAAAAGATGGTCTAGCAAGAAACCCTCATTTGATTATCCAATCGAACAATGAAATCCATTTTGTCAACAGCCAAGGTGTTTCATTCGGTGTTATTCGCGTTTCGTTCAATGAAATAGAGGACGTATTCATCGACAGCTCTAATTCGGGAAATAACTTAGTTGCTGTCATCGATGGTATTGAGAATAATGTATATTTGTATAGAACGACTGGCGAAAAGGTAAGCAATTCCAACTTTGAAGGACAAACAAAAGCACTAATTTCTTCAAAAAATGATGTGAAAATCATCACCACAATTGTTGATCAATTTATCGTTCAATATTTTATAAACTAGAATTAAACTATGAAAACAAAGCAATTTCTCCTGGCTATTGGATTAGCTATTTTCTCATTTCAATCAAGTGCTCAAAATTACCTAGGTGTTCACGCAAGTAATTATGCGGGAGTCATGGGGACTGATAACCAACCTGCTAGTTTCGTTGATGGACGATTCAAAGTAGATATCAATTTGGGTAGTTTCAGTTTCGGTGCATGGACAAATGCAGGGAAATTTGATACGCGAGACATGCCTAAATGGTGGATTAAATCATTTAAAGACGATGTAGCAGCAAACCCGTCGCAAGGAATCGCCGCTGAAGACAATCCACACAACGATTGGATGGATCCAGATTCAACATTTTTAGACCGTTACTTAATTCGAAGTTATGACGATTTAGATTCTAAAAAAACATTTGGAATTTACAACAACATTCAAGTTGACGTATTGAATTTCATGTTTCACATTAAACCAACAATTGCAATTGGATTTACGGCAAAAGTAAGATCTGTTACAAATCTTGATAACATCGATCCCAAATTAGCTATTCTTGCAGAAAATGAATTGGATTACCCCGCTTTATGGAATCAATCGTTCAATGAGAAACTGCTTACAATGAACCATTTAACATGGGCGGAGTACGGAATCAATTATTCTCAAGTTGTAAAAGCAGATGGAGAACATTTCATGAAAGCCGGTGGAAAAGTTAAATGGTTAGCAGGTTACACAGCGGCTTACGTTAACACAGATAATTTCATTTATCAATTACAGAATTCAGATACTTCATTGCGCTTATCTGGAGACTTCTCATATGGTCACTCAAGAGGAATTTTAGCTGGAGAAGAGTTCAGCGGATTACCAAAATCTGCATCTAAGTTTGGATTAGGTTTGGACCTTGGTTTTGTGTACGAATGGCGTCCTGATTACAAGGAGTACCAATACGACATGGATGGAAAAACAAACATCTGGAGAAGAAGTCAAGAAAAATACAAATTAAAAGCTGGAATTTCAGTCCTTGACATTGGAGGTATGAAGTTTGAGAAAGGAGATTTGAGTCGAAATTTTAACATCAACTCAGCATCTGCGTTTGATTTAAACACTTTTGAATCAGCTGGAAGTTTAGAAGAATTTGATGAAATTGTCGATTCGTTGATTCTTAATGATCCAGCGTGGACGTCGAATGACGACGACGGAACTTTCTTCATGAATACTCCAACAGCATTGAGCTTACAATTGGATTATCATATTTGGAAATGGTTTTATGTTAATTTAACTGGAAACATCAGTTTACAAAGCAAGAAAAAGGAACACCGTGTTCACGCTGCAAACCAGGTTTCACTTACACCTAGTTTTGATTATGTATGGTTCGGACTTCATGTTCCGTTGTCTTACAACACGTACTCTGGCTTTAAAGCTGGACTTGGCGCACGTTTAGGACCATTAACAGTTGGTGTTACGGATTTTAAAACACTTTTTGCTTCTGGTAAAATTAACGGAACAGAAGTGTATGCTGGCTTGCGTTTACCAATCAATTACACTGAACCAAGAGATGAAGATGAAGATTTAGTTTCTGATAAAAAGGATGAATGTCCTTCAGTGAAAGGTATTTGGGAATTCAGAGGCTGTCCTGATACGGATGGTGATGGAATCCAAGATACAAAAGATGATTGTCCAACAGAAGCTGGTTTAGCCGTGTTTAACGGTTGTCCTGATAAGGATGGTGATAGCATTCCAGACAAAGATGATGCTTGCCCAGAATTGTTCGGAGATATTGCATTCCAAGGTTGTCCTGATAGAGACAATGACAGCATCATCGATCCAGAAGATGATTGTCCAGATGTTGCTGGTCTTAAAGAATTTAAAGGATGTCCTGATACAGATGGTGATGGAATTAAAGATGACGACGATGCATGTCCAGATGTTGCAGGACCAATTGAAAACAATGGTTGCCCTGATACAGACGGAGATGGTTTATTTGACTTTATTGATGACTGTCCTACAGTTGCAGGTCCAAAAGAAAACAACGGTTGTCCTTGGCCAGATACAGATGGAGATGGATTGTTAGATAAAGACGATAAATGTCCTTACATCGCTGGACCGATCAAAAATGACGGTTGTCCTTATCAAGATACTGATAACGATGGTGTATTGGATAAAGATGATAAATGTCCAAATACTCCAGGTCCAGTTTCAAATCAAGGATGTCCTGAGATTGAAAAAGAAGTACAAGAAATCTTGAAAACTGCATTTGACAATCTTGAGTTTGAAACAGGAAAAGATGTGATTAAAACAGAATCAATTCAATCATTAGGTGAATTAGCTGATGTTTTAGTTAAAAAACCAGAGTGGAAACTGCAAATTGCAGGTCACACAGATAATGTTGGAAACGACCAATCGAATTTAATTCTATCGAAAAAACGTGCGGAAGCAGTAAAAGCGTTTATGGTTTCGAGAGGAATTGATGCTGGTCGATTAACAGCACTTTATTTCGGTGAAACTCAGCCAATCGATGATAATGGTACAGCTGAGGGACGTCAAAGAAATAGACGTGTTGAAATGACTATCGTATTTGAATAAACATTAGAAAAGGGAAGGCAATTGTGTCTTCCCTTTTTTCTTATACCTACCAATTTCACTGAATGCAGATAAATCTTTGCAGAGTAAAAGTTATGTTTAATTAATTCCTTACTACTATGAAGTTTTTAAAGCAGTTTTTAATCTTAATCCTGGCATTGGTTTCGATTATTTTGGTCGTTGCTTTGTTTGTAACGAGTGATTTCAAAGTCACACGGTCTGTTGACATTGAACGAGAAAAATCTGATGTATTCGACTACATTCGCTATATGGAGAATCACGAGAATTTCACTGTTTGGAGTCAAATCGACCCAACTATGAAGCAATCGTATTCAGGACCAGAAGGTAATGTTGGTTCTGTGTATTCATGGAATAGTAAACACGAAGATGTGGGAGTTGGTGAACAAGAGATCATCAAATTAATTGAAGGAAAAAGCATTTCCTATGAGCTTCGTTTCAAAAAACCTTGGGAATCGACGGGAAAAGCTCATTTTCTACTAGATGAATCTTCACGGTTTTCAACTAAAGTAGATTGGTCCTTCGAGGGAAGCATGCCTTGGCCATGGAACATTACATTATTGTTTATGGATATGGATAGCGAGCTCGGTCCAGATTTGGAGAAAGGACTAGAAAACCTAAAAAACACGCTGGAAGTCGAAGAGTAATTTTCAAGGAATAAAGAGTTAAAAGAATTATTTAGGCTATTTTTATCCTAATGATTGAACTATCTAAAAAATCGAGGATTTCATTAAGCCTACTTTCGGGTGTCTTAATGGCAATTTCTTTTCCGTTTTCGGGAAGTTTAACCTTCGTTGTTTTTGTTTCTTGGGTGCCGTTATTGCTGACTGAAGATTACATCTCTTCAAAAAAATACCGATCTCGGAAAGTTCTCTTCAATGCATACATCGCATTTTTCACCTATAACATCATCACAACGTGGTGGGTATGGAATGCAAGTGGCGGTGGCGCTGCTCTAGCTATCATCTTAAACAGTTTGTTGATGGCTATTGTGTTTCAGTTTTTTCACCTCACTAAAAAACACATCGGAAATAAGGAAGGTTATATTTCACTATTTATTTACTGGCTTGCTTTTGAATACTTTCACTACAATTGGGAAATGTCCTGGACATGGCTGAGCCTAGGAAATACTTTCAGCATCACGCCGTCTTGGGTACAATGGTATTCCTATACAGGCGTATTGGGCGGAACATTTTGGGTGTTAATTATTAATCTAATTGTATTTAAAATTTATAAAAACGTACTCTTCAAAAAAGAATCTTGGCGCATTCAAACTCCATTGATTTGGTCCGCTTCGCTTATTTTCATTATCCCGTTAACGCTGTCGATGATCACCTACTTTTCGTATACAGAAAAACCGAATCCAGTAGAAGTCATAGCAGTACAGCCCAATATCGATCCGTACAATGAAAAATTTGTTGCAGGAGGTGAAATTGCGCAACTAAAAAAAATAACCCGCTTAGCAAAATCGAAAATTACCGCGAATACAGATTTAATTGTTGCTCCTGAGACTGCAATCAGCTACGGGTTTACAGAAAATAATGTCTACAACGAACCCAGCTATCTATTTCTAGCTGACTTTCAACGACAAAACAGCACTATTCCGTGGTGTATAGGCGCTTCGACTTGGAAGACATTTCCAAAGAAAAATTCTCGAGCATCACAACCCTTGATGAACGGAACAGGATTTTATGAATCGTACAACACGGCCATGGCGTTGAATGAGGACAGTCAACCAGGATTCATTCACAAATCAAAACTAGTTCCAGGAGTTGAGGTCATCCCATTTTCTGATTATTTCCCCTTTTTGGAAGATTTATCCATTCAAAACGGTGGTACATCTGGAACATTGGGAATAGAAGAAGAACCCTTAATTTTTGTTTATCAAAAATTTCAATTGGCTCCTGTTGTTTGTTATGAATCAATTTACGGTGAATGGGTGGCCAAACAATGCAGAAAAGGAGCAAATCTAATCAGTATTATTACCAATGATGGCTGGTGGAAAGATACACCGGGTTACAAGCAACATTTGAGTTTTGCAAGTTTGAGAGCAATTGAGAACAGACGTTCCATTGTCCGATCTGCAAACACAGGAACAAGCTGTTTTGTAAATCAACGAGGGGATATTTCACAGGCAACCGAATGGTGGAAAGAAGATGTCATTCGAGGAACGCTAAACCTGAACAATGAACAAACATTTTACACAATGTATGGTGATGTTATCGGTCGTAGCTTTGCTTTCGTCGCTGTGTTACTGCTTATATTTACGTTTGTAAGACGATTTAAAAAGAAACATCCTACAGCTAAATCAAATTGAACGAAAAAGCAAGCATAACGCCCACGCAGTTAGTAGATGATCACAGCGATTACCTTCTATCTTTTGCTATGACAAAAGTCAACGATATTGATTTGGCGAAAGATTTTGTACAAGACACACTTATTTCAGCAATAACGAAACTAGATAGCTTTGAACAGCGCAGTACGATTAGAACTTGGTTGACGAGTATATTGAACCGCAAAATAATTGATTACTGGAGAAAAGCTGAAACAAAATACACAGACCCTGTTTCAAGTTTCTTTCAAAGCGATACAAAAAAGACACATTGGTTAACCGAAAAACATTTGGGAGACGAACCAAGTGTTTCTGAAAAGATGGATAAGGAAGAAACACTTTCAGAATTGGCGGATTGTTTGGATACTTTACCTGCGCAATGGAAAGGAATTATCTCTTCAAAATACCTTGAGGAAAAAGAAAGTGAACAAATTTGTAATGATTACGAAATAACTCCTTCTAACCTTTGGGTAATTATTCACCGAGCGAAACTACTGATGCGTGATTGCTTACAAACTAAGTGGAAATAATGAAGTATTGTCAAGACATAACAGAAATGATGGAAAGAACAGCTGTAGAGCGAATTCGCCTTTCAGACAAAATTGCCTTGCGTTTTCATTTGTTCATCTGTAAGACGTGTAAACGGTATTATGAAGATTCCAAAACTATGGATATTCTATTGAAACGGCGGTTCAAAAAAATTGACCAGTATTCGTTTTCCAAATTGGAGAAGGAAGAACTTATAAAGAGAATGTAATTCTATTTGAATTTCAACAGGCCAAAACGCTCTTCTCTGCCCCAAATTGCATACATCAACAATTCCCCTGTATTGTAATTCACGTTGAACAGTTTCGGAATGGCCAAGGCGTCAATTTCCGAACGATCGAACAATGTGCTTCGCGTTTTATCTCCCGTTAAATAATCAATTGATGCTATGGCAACTACATTTTTTCGTCTTCCAAAATTAGCCGAGTAAATTTCTTGATTGTCAATGAATTTTCCAGCCTCATCGTAATTGTCTGAATTGTCGTTAAAAATGAAACTTATTTTAGTCGAGTCAATAAAACTCTCATAACTGCTATACGGTCCATCGTCATTCGTCGAAATTTGATATTTCGCAATTCGCTTCACCCAATCAAATTGGCCATTCACATTGATTTTATACACGATAATATCATTGTAATAGTAATAATACGTGTCGTTCGTTTGACCTGTACGAATGTCCGAATTCGACATCAACTGTACATAATTTTGTTCCATTGTACCTATCACGCTTCCATCATACAAGGTTCGTGCACTTCGCATTTTGTAGTTATACAATTTTGGGTCTTCAGCTTTTCCTTTCTCTTCCAATCGATCAGCTCTTCTCTTTGCTCTATCCGACCAGTTCTCAGTTATAAACGCATCGTCAAACTTCATGAAACCTTCCTGCAAAACACTACCCGATTGATAATCTATGCGCTGATTAAATACGCCCGATGCACCTTGTATTCCTTCGTCTCCATACACACCGGTAATAGTAAAAACCTGTTTTTCGTCTGATGTAATTGTCAATGCTTCAATTCTTCTTCCTGTTAAGCCAAGGGTGAAATCTTGTAATCCCGTATCCGTTATATGAAAAATATGTACTGCTTTATAATTCAAATAGCTCTTGAACGGATTTTTACTCGGAACTTCAGTGAATTCTGAAAGCACTAAAAAATAATCTCCTTGATTCGATACATAATGTGAATGAATTGTACACAGCTCAGCTTTGTATGGAAGCGGATATTCTCCATCGTTGATAACGTTTAATTCTTGATCAAATATTTTAAATCCGTAAACGCCTTTTTCATCTCGTTTCCCTTCTAATTCCCAAACAACGCCAAAATATTTTTCATCTTCGGAAGAAATAATATCAAAATTGCCCTCACCTTTTGAAAAATCCAACTCATAAGAAGCCAACAAAATTGGATCTCCTTCCGGCTTTAAATCACTTCCGAAAAACTGGATAAAGAAGTTGTTTTGACCAGCCATTTTATCCGAAAGGAAGACGGCAAACTTTCCATTCACCACACGAATACCTTCAAAACTAGCATAGCTTTTATTCACCGCCAATTTGATTTTGCCCTTCTTTTCTTGTGCTAAACCTTTGTAATGGGTTACCTGATAACTTCCTGCAATTCTTCCTCCTGACCAACTTAAAGCATAAAACTCACCCGAATCACTCGGAATAGTTTTCACTAAACGACCGTTGCTTAAATTGAGATCACCCCAGTCAATTTCGAAAACTGTCTGCGCATGGGACGAAACAGATAAAAGAAAAAAAACGAAGGAGATAATTTTGTACATACTCTTTTTAACTAATTCACAGCAAGAATCAATCCATGGATTATTTCACGAGTTGTATTCCTGTATAATTCTGCGGTGTGATGCATTTCAATTCTTCTTTCAAGGCATCAGAAATATCTAAAGTATCAACGAACTCGTGCACAGTATATTTTGTAACCGCCTCATTTTTACGTGTCAAACCTTTCAACGCCTCATACGGTTTTGGATAACCTTCTCTTCTCAAAACAGTTTGAATCGCTTCAGCAACAACAGCCCAATTGTTTTCCAAATCCATTTCGAATGCTTCTTCATTCAACAATAATTTTTCCAAACCTTTGATGGTCGACTTAAAAGCGATAAACGTATGCGCAAGTGGCATTCCTATGGTTCTTAAAACAGTAGAATCTGTCAAATCTCGTTGTAATCGAGACAACGGTAATTTAGCAGCAAGGTGCTCAAACAATGCATTTGCAATTCCAATATTTCCCTCTGAATTTTCAAAATCAATTGGATTTACTTTATGTGGCATTGCAGAAGAACCTACTTCACCTTCTTTTAATTTTTGCTTGAAATACTCCATTGAAATATACGTCCACATGTCACGATTCAAGTCCATAACGATCGTATTGATTCGTTTAAAACCATCGAACATAGCCGCAAGGTTATCGTAATGTTCTATTTGTGTTGTTGTTTGACTTCGCGTTAATCCCAAGGTATTGTTAACGAAATTATTCGCAAAATCAACCCAATTATTTTCTTTGAAAGCGACAAAGTGCGCATTAAAATTCCCTGTTGCTCCACCGAACTTCGCTGAATAAGGAATTGAATACAATTGCGTTTTTTGGATTGTTAATCGCTCCACGAAAACCTGCATTTCTTTTCCCAATCGCGTTGGTGAAGCAGGCTGTCCGTGCGTTCTTGCTAGCATTGGAATATCTTTCCACTCCTTGCTATACTTCTCAATCAATTCAATTAATTCGTTCAATAATGGTAAATACTCCTTCTCTATCGCGTCTTTCAGAGATAAAGGAATGGAAGTATTATTTATATCTTGAGAAGTCAACCCGAAATGAACAAATTCCAAGTATTTTTCTAGACCTAAAGCCGTCATTTTTTCTTTTACAAAGTATTCAACCGCTTTTACATCGTGGTTTGTTACTTTTTCCGTGTCTTTAATCCAGCGCGCATCAACTTCAGAAAAAGCAGAACAGATAGATCTTAAATCGGCATATTTTTCCTTTGGGAAATCTGCCAATGGCTTAACACCAGACTCAACCATCGCTATAAAGTACTCGACTTCTACAATTACTCTATACTTTATTAAACCGAACTCCGAAAAGTAAGGTTGTAATTCACTTGTCTTACTTTGGTATCTTCCATCAATTGGAGAAATGGCTGTTAAACTGCTAAAATTCATTGTGTTAATCCCTTAAAGGTTAAAAATTTGAAAGTCCAAAGATACAAAAGCCTTGGGAATTAATAACCTGTGTTCATTTATAAATACCGAATAGGCGAATACATCTGAATTTCTTTGACTAAATTTGAGCATGCGATTTTTTAAAAATTTCATTCTCGGAATCCGTTCCTATTACAAGGCGATAAAGTTTATTATCGCGCACAGATTTTATTGGTATTTGATTATTCCAGCGATTTTGATGCTTATTATCTATTATATAGGTTCACTGATTAAAAATAATTATACGCTACCGAAAGCGGAAAACATGAATGAAATCGTTTGGTATTTGATTTATATATTAATTGAAATTTCAATTGCCATTCTCCTTATGAAGTTCGCGAAATACTTGGTTGTTATCATTCTTTCTCCACTCATCTCTCATCTGAGCATGAAAACGGAGAAAATTTTAACTGGCAACACCTATCCATTTAGTTTCAAACAATTGATTCAAGATGTTAAGCGAGCTGGAAAAATTGTCATTCGAAATTTGATGTGGGAATACTTTTTCTTTCTCATCATACTATTAGTATCGTTTTTAGGTTGGGAAGATCCAAAATCATCTCCTATCTTCTATTTAACATTTGTCATCGGATTCTTTTACTACGGTTTTGCCTTTTTGGATTACATCAATGAACGTAGACGATTAGATATAGACGAGAGCATTATTTTTGTTCGAAAACACAGAGGTTTGGCCATTGTTATTGGTGGAGTGTATTCGCTATTGATTCTTGTTCCACTTAATGTTGGGGCGCTTTTCGATTATTCAAACTTCTCAAACGCTCCATTTCAAACACTGGGCGAAATTGTCTTTCAATTGTTTTTGTGGCTATTCGCTTCAACCGCTCCGATCGTGGCAATCGTTGCCGCTACAATTGCCATGAACGATTTAGTTGATTTAAAATCAAATCAATACTCACAAAAAAACGAGAATTAAACGCTCAATATTTAAGGATTTTACCGACATTTGCAATCTTTAGCATGGCTTTTGCACTGCTTAACCGAAATGACCAAAAATTATTTAAGATGAATCTACTTACAAAACTTACTCTTTTATTCCTTTTTAGCTTAACGATTAGTGCTGTTTACGGAGCGACTACGCCACCGGACACAACAACTCGTTTTATTGATAAAACGGCTTCTGTATACTTTCTTGAAGAAGGAAAAGTACTGTACGAAGAAGGTAAAATTAAAGCCGCATTGGTTAAATTTAGAGAAGCGGGATTAAAAGATCCGGACAGCTGGAAAGCTGCTTATTGGATTGGACAATGTCATTATTACCTGAACAACTACGGATATGCCTTAAAATATGCGCATAAATCAATGGAACTTGGTGGAGATAAAGTAAGTGATGAAATCTACTACCGAATTGCTACTGCAAATCACCGTTTAGGGAATCTTGATTCCGCAATTGTAAATTACCAAAAAACGCTTGCCATTGTGACCAAATTAAGAGCAAAAGTCTTGAATGTGGAACAATGCATTAAAGAATGTGAATTCGCAAAAGCGGCAATGGAAGGAGAAGCCAAATACACGCGAACGCAATTGCAAGGAGACATCAATTCTGGTTACGATGATTACAGTATTATTCCTTTAAGCGATGGTAAAACGGCTTATTTCACTTCGAGAAGAAGCAATACAACTGGTGGAGGAATGAATCCAGATGACCAAACATTTTTTGAAGATGTATATATGGCTAAATGGAATTCAACAACAAACCAATGGGGCGCAATTACGAATAATTTAGGAAAATTAAATTCCAACGGTTTTGACGCTTTGAATTACGTCTCTCCTGATACTTTGTATGGTGTAATGACTTTAAATTCCACAGAAACGGAAAGCAAGAAAACGACCAAAGGTTCTGATATCTGCGAAATCAAACGCAACACGAAAGGAACGTGGAACACGCCAAGCATTATTAAAAATAAAACGATTAACACAACTTACTTTGAAGGTGCGGCAACCTTAACTGCAGATGGAAATACAATGTATTTTGTTACGGATAGAAAAGGGGAAAAAAGCTCGACTGATATTTATGTGGTTGAAAAAAATGGAAAAAGCTGGGGAACGGCAAAACCATTGCCAATGACTATCAACACTGTTGGTAGAGAAACTACTCCTTTTATTTCTCCAGATGGCCGTTACTTATTTTTTAGTTCAGATGGACATTTGGGAATGGGTGGTTTAGATATTTACGTTGTAGAAAATAAAGGTGGAGAATGGGGCACACCAATCAACCTTGGAAATGGAATAAACACCGTAAATAACGACACACACTTTATTTATTCTGAAGCGTTGAAAAAAGCCTATGTTTCTGGATTCGAATTAATCGGTGATAAAGCAAGTATCGATATCTACGAAATTGATATGACGAATTTTGTAATGCCTAAATAAGATTCAAGACTTCAAGACTTGATTCAATTGGTCATTCACGATTTAAAGAAAATGAAAGAGGTAATGAGAGTTGCCTCTTTTTTTTGTGCACAAGTGGTTTTTTACCGAAAAGTCGCAAAGATTATGAAAGATGACTCGTAAAGAAAATCACGCTGAGGCATCGACTTCATGGATACTTTACGCTTCAATAACTTTACTCAACCTTTTACCTTGATGTTAAAACCTTAATCCAAATCACTATTTTTACAAAATGCAACGGTACTTCATCGAATTAGCTTACAGTGGAAAGGACTTTTATGGCTGGCAAATCCAACCAAATGAAATTTCTGTACAAGAAGCAATTGAGCAAGCCATCTTTCGTCTACATTCTAATACAGGCTATAAAGTTGTAGGATGTGGCAGAACAGACACCGGAGTTCATGCACATCATTTTGTTTTACACGTTGATTTACCCAGAATTGACGATTATTCTCAATTCCTATTCAAAATGAACAGCATGTTGCCTGAATCCATTGCTTTGCATTCTGTTTGCGAAGTTGATGCGGACAAGCATGCACGTTTTGATGCAACTTCAAGAACGTACCGTTATTTCATTCATTGGGAAAAAGACCCTTTTTTAAACGACAGAAGTTGGGAAGTGCGCCATGCTCCAAATTTCGAAGCGATGAACGAAGCTGCAAAACACCTCATCGGGACGCAAGACTTCACATCACTTTCAAAAATTCACACAGACGTGAAAACGAATATCTGCTCTGTTCGCATTGGTAGTTGGATCCAAACCTCTGAAACAACAGCCTATTTTGAAATCACTGCCGACCGCTTTCTGCGCAATATGGTGCGCGCTACTGTTGGAACATTAATGGATGTCGGCTATGGAAAAATTAACGCCAACGACCTAAAGTCCATCCTTGAAGCAAAAGACAGACAAGCCGCATCGACTTCAGTTCCCGCACACGGTTTGTTTTTGTGGAAAGTGGAGTATTAATTCAAAATTAATCGACCGAACAATATTATCTCTTTTTTCTATCTTCCGAAATCACCTGTTCAATTTGGTCTGGGTTCAAATTTTTACCAATTATTGTTCGATCAGGATTCAAAATGTAAATTTCGGGAGTAATATCAACATAGTATTTTTTGTAAATAGCTTTGTTAGTCGGATCGTAAACATTAGGAAAAACATCCATTCCATTTTTTAACACAAATGCTTTCCATTCTTCCGGATTCGTATCCAAGGCAATACTAAAAAACTCTACACCTTCCGCCTTTATTTTTTTGTAGAGCTCAACCATTTTTGGTGTCTCTTCGATACAATGATCGCAATCGGGACTATACATAAACACAACCACGTAAGGTGCTTTTAATTGAGCTATTGACTGAATGTTTCCATGGATATCTTTTGCTTCAACATTCGGACCTTTTTTACCTACCAAACTCGGTTTCATTTCTGACGCCTTTTTTTGAAAATAATCAATCTCAAATTTCGTGGACCATGTTGCCTTTTCTTCTGTATAATAATTTTGAATCATATGCACATAAACCGCCTCAGGATCCATCAATGTTGATTTGGTTGGTTCATATTTAAGTGTGATCCAATTAACAAAATAACGATAGTATTCTGGATATTCATTTACTCTTTTTATCAACATATCCGCGGAAGCATTGATTGAATCCGGATTTTGAGCGGTTAATTGCGTCATATAAACCTTTAATTTATTTGATATAACTGGAGTTCGCAATAGTCGATCGTCCGAAAAGTTTACGTTATTCCAAAATTGAGTTCTATACCGAAACGTTTGTAATGACGTATCTAAATCACCATTCGCTTTTCGTGGATAAGTGATTATTGGGTTTTGTCCAGAGGATTTAAAACTAACATAAAAACTATTCGGATATTTATTGAAAGTAGAATTGAGCGTATTCATTCGATCCACAGCCAAACTATCTATTATAGTTTGAAGTTCAAGTCTCAACTCATCATTGGGATCCAATTTATCTTTTTTAAGCGTTAATATTTTTATTTTCTCTTGGTGTTTTGCCTCAAAGTGAGCATTCTCATATAACAGTTGGTTATCTAAAGAACCTTCTATTTTCATGTTTTGAATAATATCGTTAATATCGGATGTTACGTTAAAAACTTGATCTTTGTCTAAAAGCAACGGAAAACTAATTCCACTAGGCAAAAGAACATAAACATAACCTTCTTTATAAAGCGAATCTCTTTCGAAAATAGCGGCTCCATTGGACAACATTTGAGTAGAATCCATTTTGTAATTCTGATCAGTTAAAACACCTATTAAAAAAACAACTCCTTCGTTTTCACCATCTATTTTTAATCGGATTTCAACCTTCTTTTCTTCGTCTTCTGACTGTTTATTAATGGGTGTCTGCTGTGAATTGCCTAAGCAGAAATTCATCCAAAAGGTTAAAAAAAGAAAACTATAAATCTTAATATTCATGAGAATTTATATAATTATCAAATCGAAACATCAAAAGTAAGCTCCATTATTCAATTTCACAAACTAGTTTGATTTCTGGCTTTTCAAAAACTGTGCCTGGTGTTTTTTTAACCCAATTTCAAGAACGAGTTATTTAAACCTGTCAATAGGTTAATTGATTCAGTGCATGTTTTGTTCTAGAAGCGAATAGCTAGAGAATTACTCCACCACCAAAATATAATTGTTCTTCTTTCCTTTTCCTAACAACACGTATTTGTTGTTGATTAACGCGTCATTTGTCAATACGAACTCTTCTCCTACTTTTTCTTTGTTCACAGAAATGGCGTTTCCTTTAAGTTCTCTTCGTGCTTCACCGTTGGATGCAAGGAATCCTGTTTTTGCAGAAAGTGCGTCGATGATTCCCAATCCTGCTTCATATTCACTGCGCGATACGGTTGCTTGAGGAACACCATCAAAAACGGCGAAGAAATCTTTTTCGGAAAGTGATTTTAAATCTTCCGATGTTGATTTACCAAATAAGATATTAGACGCAGCAATTGCCACTTTTAGCGCTTCTTCTCCATGCACACGAATGGTGATGTCTTCAGCAATTGCTTTTTGTAGCACGCGCAAATGAGGAACTTCGTTGTGTTCAGCAATTAATCCTTCAATTTTATCTTGTGTGAAAAGTGTAAAAATCTTGATGTAGTTTTCAGAATCGGCATCGCTTGCGTTCATCCAGTATTGGTAAAATTCATACGGAGAGGTGCGCTCTGGATCTAACCAAACACTTCCTCCAGCTGTTTTTCCAAACTTTGTTCCATCCGCTTTTTTAATCAATGGTGTTGTAACAGCGTATGCTTCTCCTCCACCTTTTCGGCGAATTAATTCTGTTCCCGTTACAATGTTTCCCCATTGATCTGAACCACCCAATTGAACCATACAGTCTTTGTGTTTGTTCAAATAGTAGAAATCGTATCCTTGTACCAATTGGTATGAAAACTCTGTAAACGAAAGTCCTGACTCTAATCGCGATTTCACTGAATCTTTCGACATCATGTAATTGACCGTAATGTGTTTTCCGGTATCGCGAATGAAGTCCAAGAAATTCATGTTTTTGAACCAATCGTAATTGTTCACCATTTCAGCTGAATTTTCGCCACAATTGAAATCTAAAAATCGCTCCAACTGCTTTTTAACTGCTGCAACATTGTGATTCAATGCATCTGCATCCAATAAATTGCGTTCTTGTGATTTCCCTGAAGGATCTCCAACCATTCCTGTTGCTCCACCAACCAATGCATATGGCTTATGCCCTGCTCTTTGAAAGTGAACCAATGTCATAATTTGAACGAGGTGTCCAATGTGCAAAGAATCTGCTGTTGGATCAAATCCAATATAACCAGCGCTTACTTTCTTCATAAGTGCTTCTTCCGTTCCTGGCATGATATCGTGTATCATCCCTCTCCATGTCATCTCTGTTATAAAATTCTTTACCACTTTAATTGGATTTTAAGACCTTAAGATTCAAGACCACAAGACTTATTCCTTATTAAAATAAGTCTTAACATCTTTTGTCTATTTATCTTGGAGTCTTATTTCGTTAATTCTTTAAATACTTCTTCTAACGTTTTCTCTTCTTTTCTCAACGTTAAGGTTAACACATTGTTTTGGTTTGCAAATTGTGCAATGGATTTTCTTAAATCGATGTCTTGTTTCGTTTCCAACAACCATCCTTCTGCCACTTTCTCCACCTTACTAACACCAACAATTTTGTTCAATTGGTTCTTCGTCACATTTCCTTCAAACTCAACATAAACTGTTTGAACATTTGCCGTGTGTTGCAAGTTTCCAGCTTTGTCGTCCGCTACAATTTCTCCTCGTTTGATAATTACAATTCGATCACAAATCGCCTCCACCTCTTGCATAATGTGCGTGGAAAGCATTACAGTCTTTTCCTTTCCGATTGAGCGAATTAGCTCACGAATTTCCACCAATTGATTTGGATCTAATCCTGAAGTAGGCTCGTCCAAAATCAACACTTTTGGATCGTGAATAATCGCTTGAGCTAAACCAACACGTTGACGATAACCTTTTGACAGAGCACCAATCTTTTTGTTTTGTTCAACCTCTAATCCAACTTTTTTAATCATGTCAGACACTCGGTCTTTCACTTCGGAAACCTTGTAAATATTTGCTACGAAAGCCAAATATTCCTTCACGTACATATCAAGATAAAGTGGATTGTTTTCTGGTAAATATCCGATCAATTGTCGTGTATTCAACGAATCAACAGAAACAGGTAATCCACATACTTTCACATCTCCTTCCGAAGCTGAAATGTATCCTGTAATCACCTTCATCGTCGTTGACTTTCCTGCACCATTTGGCCCTAGAAATCCCACGATCTCTCCATCCTTTACATTAAAAGAAATATCTTTTACTGCTGCTTGATCACCGTAATACTTGAAAAGATTTTTTACCTCTATCGACATGCGCTTTAATTTGAGTCACGAATTTAAGAAGAAAATACGCAATTCACTGCTGATAAAGCTATTTTTCAAAAAAATTAGACAAGTGTAATCTCTATAATTGACTTCTATCGCTATTTCTGAAATTTCTGAGAAAAAACAGCTTTAGTATCGCGTAACAAAACGGCGAAATAAAGTCCTTCTGGTAAAGCGGAAACATCAATTCTCGTTGAAGTGGAAACATCCGATTGAGAAATTAATACTCGCCCAAACACATCCACAACTTGAATGGTCTGAATAGCTTCTTCATCTACGTGAAGAACATGAATATCTGTTTCACTGAAACCCAAATTCACTATAGCATGCGCCTTGTTCTCACTCAAACCTAGAGGCTCGCATGTTGCACCATGGGCATATAATTCATCTTTGTTTTTTTGTCCAATATTGGTGATTATTCTATCCGGACAAATAGCATAAATCAACGGATAAGAAAATGCTTGATAATTGTCTCGTATCGTTGTTAAATCTGTTCCTTCTGGATTCGTTTGAGGGAAATTAGTTCCAGACACCCAATTGCCTTGCGTATTTCCGCTTATCCCGTAAAACTCATTCGTACCGTTGTTTACATCCAAATCGATGGCTATCACAAAAACATCATCACTGGCAGTTCCTGGTCCATGCTCATCATATAAATCTTGCAACGCGTTTGTATTGTGATACGCCCAGCAATAAGGGCAGTGACAAGCGAAAAAGTCGATGTAAACAGTTTTGCCTTGGTCTAAATAATCGTACAGTGTGTGTTGACCTCCATTGATGTCAGTCACTGTAAAATTAGGTGCAATTGATCCGTTTGACAGTTGTCCAAACCCAATCGTTGAACTAAAAAGCAGAATAAATAATTTGATTAAGGAAGAAATGTTTTTCATAATTCGATAGTTACTTAAGCCTTGGTCGTAAAAGAAATGAATTCCTTACACGTCGTTCATTTTTAATTCTGAATGCTCTTCAACCGAATAGAACTTCGTATTTTTACACCGATGTCAATAAAAGGAAAAGTATTAAAATCAACTGGAACATGGTACAATGTTGAATTGGAAGATGAAACAATTGTAAAGTGCCGAATACGTGGTAGATTGCGTCTGGAAGGATTGACGACAACAAATCCAATTACGGTTGGTGACATCGTTATTTTAAACGATACCGTGGACGAAGAAGGAAATCGTTTGATTGAAGATTTTGAGAAAAGACACAACTACATTGTTCGAAAATCGACCAATTTGAGCAAGCAACAACAAATTCTTGCTGCAAATATCGATCGTGCGTATTTAATTGTCACCATTCATTCTCCCGTTACGCATATTGCTTTTATCGATCGGTTTTTGGTTTCGGCAGAATCATTTCGAATTCCAACTACGCTACTTTTCAATAAAATTGATACGTATTCAGAAGATGATTTAGATTATGTCGATGCACTTTTGGACATGTACGCTCGAATTGGCTATCCAGGTTACAAAATATCAGCAACAAACGCAGATGATGTGGCATTTTTGAGAGACGAAATAAAAGGGAAACAAGTCATGATTTCGGGACATAGTGGCGTAGGGAAAAGTACTTTGGTAAATTCGTTGGATTCAACCTTAGATCTGCGAACAGGTGCAATTTCTGATGCGCACAAGCAAGGAAAACACACAACGACTTTTGCGGAAATGCACAAATTGACTTCAGGTGGATACATCATTGATACTCCTGGAATTCGGGCATTTGGAATTGTAGATTTAGATAAAGCAGTTCTTTCTCATTATTTTCCAGAAATGCGTGCATTGATGTCAGAATGTAAATTCAACAACTGTCAACACATCAACGAGCCAAAATGTGCTATAAAACAAGCTGTTGAAAATGGAGATATTGATGAAAGTCGCTACACAACGTACCTTCAACTAATGACGGAAGACGAAAATGATATTCACCGAAAAAATGATTTCGCATGAGAATTGTTGTTCAACGCACCACAGAAGCAGCTGTAAAAATTGATGGAGAAATTCACGGTGCAATCAATCGAGGACTTGTTGTATTAGTGGGAATAGAAACGGAAGACACGAAAGAAGATGCCGATTGGTTGATTCAAAAAATTTGTGGTTTGCGCATTTTTAGCGATGAGGAAGGAAAAATGAATTTATCGGCACAAGATATCAAGGGCGAATTTTTGGTGATTAGTCAATTTACTTTGCACGCGTCAACGAAAAAAGGAAATCGCCCAAGTTATATCAAAGCAGCGCGACCAGAAATTGCCATTCCTTTGTACGAATATTTTATTGAAGAATTAATGGTGAAATCTGAAGCGAAAGTAGCCACAGGCGTTTTTGGTGCGGATATGAAAGTTTCGCTCGTAAACGACGGACCTGTAACAATTTGGATAGATTCAAAAAATAGAGAATAATGGAAATTAAATCACTTCAACAAACAGTTGACAATTGGATCAAAGAGCACGGTGTTCGATATTTTGATGAAATGACAAATACCGCGATGTTGATGGAGGAAGTTGGCGAGGTCGCTCGAATTATGGCGCGTAGATATGGAGAGCAAAGTGAAAAGGAAAGTGACAAAAACAAAGACTTAGGAGATGAGCTGGCAGATGTTCTGTTTGTTCTTGTTTGTTTGGCCAATCAAACGGGAATTGATTTGGATGAAGCTATTCGTAAAAACTTCGAAAAGAAAACAATTCGAGACGGGGAAAGACATAAGAACAATGAAAAGTTGGGCTAATTGTTGATATTCTTACACTAAAAAATGGAATCACCCGTTTTAAAACTATCTCCAAAAACAGTAACTATGAAATTCTATATCTCATTACTTCTCGTACTATTTTTTAACCAAACACCATTTGCGCAACTTCAAAAAGGCTTTAATGCTCAAGAGGCAAAAGAAATGATAATGGTTTGCAATAGTTTCACCTATCTCGATTTATACCGCGATGATGAAGAAATAATTCCAATTGGATACAGTAAAATCTACACATCCAAAAAAACAGGCATGGATAACGTATTTCAGGTGTACACGCATGGAAAAGTTGGTGTGATCAATTTTCGCGGGTCAACAGCAAATAAATTCAGTTGGCTAGCGAACATGTATTCAGAATTATTGCCAGCAGAGGGAGAGATTAAGGTAAAAGATATTTCATTTAAATACAAAATGGGCAAGGATACAGCTTCATCCATTCACAGTGGCTATACATTGGCTTTGGCCTTTTTACACCAAGATATTCTTGATCAAATAAAAAAATTAAACGATAGAGGAATTTATGATATTCTCATTACTGGTCACAGTCAAGGTGGCGCATTAGCGGTTTTAACGCGTGCTTATTTGAAATATGTCAGTGCTGAAGAATTAAATCCTAAAAACAACTTTAAAGTGTATGCTTTCGCTATGCCAATGGTTGGAAATAAAGCTTTTATTCGCGAGTATAACCGTAATTTTTCTACTCCAGAAATGAGTTTTGGTTTAATCAATCCTGAAGATTTGGTTCCTTCAATGCCTCTTTCCTACAACGATTCTACCTTCATCCGCAAAAATGTCGCCGCGCTGATGTCGGATAAAGTTGATATCGATAAATCAGTATTTGTAAAAGAAGGAATGATACTTCTTTTTCAGTCACAATTCAAAGACCTAGTTACGAAATTCAGCAGTTCCATTAAAAATCAATTGACTGCAGAATACGGTGATATAAAAACACCAACTGCGAAGGATGGAATTAATTTCGCTCAAATAGGTAACATTATTAAATTACCTGAACCAGAATATCCTTTGGAATTAAAGGATTCAACAATTTTGGACGACAAAGAATTTTTAAAGCAACATCCTAGAGATAAGAATGGTGTATTTGAAGATAAATCGGTGTATAAGAAAACGAGTATGAACCTTCAACACAAACCATACAATTATTACACGGCCATTCTGAGAACGTATTTTCCAAAAGAGTACGATCGAATTGATCCAAAGTCGTTTGGTTTATAATTCACTCAATTTTTGGGCTACTATTTTATCGATGGGAAAAGTCACGGATGCTGAATTAAGGTCTTTTAAATCTACCCATCGGAATTTCTCGCCTTCTTCTGTTAATGGAGGAACGTGGTTGGAAATACAGATTGCCGCTGTATCAATTTTCTCAACAAAGAAATAAAAGCTGAACAACTGATCGTTTTTTCTGAAAGCTGAAACTTGAGCAAAATCATTGACATAAAACAAATCCCCAATCTCGCAGGTCAATTCAAGTTCTTCAAATAGTTCACGTTTTAGACAGTCTTTGGTTCCTTCGCCCCATTCCAATCCTCCTCCAGGAAATTTGGTAAACGCATTTCCAAAACGCAATTCATCCGACAAAAGAACTTGATTTTCATCATTGATAATGATTCCGTAAACACGAATATTGGTGGTATTCATTAGGAATTAAGAATGTCCTTGATATTTGGTTTAAAATACAATTCAGACTTCATCACTTTGCCGTCTTCACGGTAAATTGGTTTTCCGTCGGCGTCTAACTTGCTCATGTTCGAACGTTGAATTTCTTTAAAAACCTCAGCGATTTTATGCTGCATTCCGTGTTTCAAAATTGTCCCGCATAATATGTACAACATATCTCCAAGTGCATCCGCCACTTCAACTAAATCACCATTTTCCGCAGCCTCTAAATATTCTTCATTTTCCTCGTGCATCAAACGGTGACGCAATTTGATATCGTTTTCTGATAAATCAACTGTCGGTTTCTCGTTGTTTTCTATTCCAAAAGCGTTGTGAAAAGTCTCAACAGCTTGTATTGTTTCTTTTAATGTCATGATCAATGATTTGTCTACAAATGTAAACAATCGCTCTTAATTTTCGACATAGGTCGCAATCACTCGAAAGCCAACTGTTACACTTGAACCTTTGTATGCTCGTGTGCTTTCATTTCGAATATCATAACCTGGAGAACGCCAATCGCCACCAACAACAAGGTCTTTATCTGAAATCATTTCTGAAACGTTTCCATTCATGTTGTACAATCCAAAATCGTTTGGCCAATACGAAAGTGAAGGAGCCGTGACATCCGCTCCGTCCGCAAAAGTATAACCGATACCTTTCGTCGTAATTTCAAACTCACCCGTTTCTTGATTCTTTGTAATATTTTCTGATCCAAAATTTAAAAAATTCGCTAAAATCATTCCTTTAGAATTTCTCAAATATGGTCCGCCCCAAGCGTAAGTATTCAACATTTGATTCCCGCGAACCGCACGTAACCATTCAATATGATCTGGTAATCTAAACTTCAATTTCAGTTCGCCCCCAGAAATACTGTCGTATTTTTCAGTTAACCATTGACAATACAATTCGGCTCCTTCTTTGGAAACATTGACAACCGGATAGTTTTGATAGGCTGGATGCGAAAAGTAATAATCAACATATTTTTGATTGTTCCATTTCAATTCTGTATTCCAATTTGTCGTGTCGGGTTCCGCAATTTTCAATTTATCCAACTCACCTTTTCGCTTTAAATCCATTAAAAATTCTTTGTATTGACTATTCGTTACTTCACCTTTTGACATGTAAAACCCTTGTACAGAAACGGTATCTTTTTCATTTAACGTTTGTCCACTTGGAACATACGCACAAAATTCATCCAATTGTTTTTTTGCTGTTTTTGCCGAAGGTTTTTTACCCGAAATAAAGCTCATTAAAGCGATAGAAGTGATTCCAATTACGAAGAAATGTTTCATATAAAGTTGTTTTGTTTGTAGTTAAATTCATAAGTAAAAAAAATCAAAAACGTTACATCATTAATCCTAAAAAGATTCACTAACTTTAAGTGAATTTATGTTTAAAATGCGTCATACTCTCTCAACTCTATTGATACTTCTAGTCCTTTCAAGTTGTGCAACTAAAAACAAACCAGTTGTGAAAAGAGGCATGTATTACTGGGAAAGCAAAAACAACTATTTGTCCGACGCGGAAGAAAACTTAATTAAAGAGTCTGATATTTCTAAACTCTATTTAAAACTGTTCGAAGTTGAATACGACGAGGAATTGGGCGCAGTGCCGATTTCAAAAACTAATTTATCACGTCATTCAGAATTTGAAAAACGTGAAATTATCCCTTGTGTTTATATTCAAAACACTGTTTTCACCCGAATGGACAAATACGAATTAGAAGATTTTGTAGAAAACACGTTGTACCTCGTGACAAAAATGCTGAAGGATGATTTATACATCGAAGCCAAACCAAAGGAAATTCAAATCGATTGCGATTGGACACCTTCTACAAAAGAAAACTATTTTCTTTTCTTAAAATCACTAAAGGCGAAAACAAGTTCTAAAATCAGTTGCACTTTGCGCTTGTATCCATATAAGTATCATGACAAAATGGGAATTCCACCTGTTGACCGAGTTATGCTGATGTGTTATAATCTGTTAAGTCCAAAAAACAACGAAAACAAAAATTCCATTTTTGATTTGAACGAGTTTGAAAAATACACGGATAGTAAGGTGAACTACCCTTTACCGATGGATTACGCGCTTCCAAAATACAGCTGGAATATTTGTTACGAAAACAAGTCATTCAAAGGAGTGATTCATGGACCACAATCTGTATTGCAACCTCATCTTAAAAACATAAATTCCCTCTGGTCGATTCTTCAAACGGATACTGTTATAGATAACATCTATTTACGTCGAGGTTTCAGAATAAAGCACGAATCAGTTTCGAACAAGACCTTAGAAAAGTTAATTGATCAATTGAAAAAGAACAGTTCCTTTGATGACACAATAACAGTTAGTTTCTTTCAGTTAGATGAAAAAGAATTTAAAATTACACCTCATGAAGAATTGGATAATTTGTATCGCCGTTTTAGTAAGTAAAAGTCTGGTTTTTGCTTGTGGACCTTGGTATCCGTATGGAGAAGAAGTACGCTTTTCCCTTTTTACTCCTACTTTGTTCGTTGATAATGGCTATAATCCGTTCAATTACAATGCAGATAATTACGGTCCTGAGGAAGAGTTGAATCCTGAAGATGATCCAAACACTTTACTTTGGAGAGCGTATTGCCAAAACACTCCAAATCTTACGGATGTTTATTTAGCAATTTATAAAATCGACCCGAAGGAATTGGATGATTCCAATTCGCCAAACACATTTGTGCACTACCTGAATAAAACCAATGATAAAGCTGCAATAAACTATTTGAAATTTGCAAAAAGCTGTTCGCGGTATAGCCAAGTGACTTATGATCCATGGGAGCGAGGCGGCGACCATTTAAAAAAACAACGCAATAAAAAAATCAAAGCTGCTCTGAAAAAATGTAAATCTGAATCAAATGAAATGCTGAAAAAAAGATACGCATTTCTCGCTTTGAGGTTGGCGTATTATGCTGGTAGCGAATCGAAAGTCAATTCAATTTTTAGCGACTATTTCACCGATGACAAAACGGATGTTATCGATTACTGGGCGAGCTATTTTAAATTGTGCTATCAAAATTCTTCCGTTGAACGAAATGTCGAATTGGCACAGATTTTTGAAAAATGTCCCAACAAACGCTTCGCTGTAAGTCAGCTTTTTGACAGAACCATTTCGCTAGAAAAAACATTAATCGAAGCAAAAACAAATCGTGAAAAAGGAAATGTAATTGTAATGTATGCTTTGAGAAATCCTGGGAAATGCGTCAATTTAATTGAGCGATTGGTCTATATAGACGCTTCCAACCCTCAACTTTCGTTTTTGTTTTTACGCGAGATCAATAAAATTGAAGACTGGGTGTTAACACCAAAATACAATCTATTTCCGCCTTCAATGTCGGATTATTACTCCGAAGACCAAACGGAACAATACAACAAGCGAATAGCTTCAGACAAACAGTATTCGCGTGATTTAATGGAATGGTTAAAAACCGTTCGTTTTGAAGTTGAAGACGCTCGTTTTCTACAAGAAATTTCAATCGCTTATTTGAATCACATTGCTGACAATAACACCGAGGCCATCACACAAATATCGAAAATCGGCAACACGAAGAACCCGAAGTTAAATTACTTGAAAGACCAATTGGTTTTGCTTTTCAACGTAGATGGTTCAAGAAATTCTAATTGGATTTTCGACGATAACAATAAAGCCTTACTTCAAAACCATCAAGTTCCGAATTACTCCAATTTTTTATTCGCTGTTGGACGTGAAGCAGAATACAACAATCAAACTTCTGTCGCAGCGTGTCTTTTTAGTCACTTAAATAAAAACATGGAACATTGGGAGTCTGAAGCATGGAAAGCTCCAAATCAAGTTGCCAACTTGTATGGTGATTTCTTTACCGAATACTTCTTCTATCTGGATGCCCAATATACAGTTGCAGAAATCAAAGAATTAATTGCTGCAATTGAAAATGACCAATTCAAAAGTCCATGGTTGACCGAATTCGTTTCAGGTGATATTGAACGATTGTATGACCTTTTGGGAACAAAACACTTAAGAGAAAATGAATTGGAGAAAGCTATTTCTGCTTTTTCAAAAGTGAGTGACAAAACATGGAATGAAGAAAAATATTCGTATAAATCGATGTTAAATGCCAATCCATTTAGCACAGACTTTAATACGGAACATGCCAAGTCTAAATACGATACAATTACTTACACAAAGTATCAAATCGCTAAGAAATTACAGGCGTATATTGCAAAAGGAGACAATGTGAATAATCCAAATCGTGCGAAAGATTACTTCATCGCTGCCAATTGTTATTTAAACATGAGTTATTACGGGAATTCCTGGATGATGCGAAGGTATTGGTGGAGTACTAATTTGATAAAATCAGGTCAAGTTGATGATGAAGAGTTTGCACGATGTATTCTCGCAAAAAAATATTACAAAAAAGCCTATGAAACAGCAACCAACGAAAAGCAAAAAGCACTTTGCTTGAGAATGATGGGACGTTGTGAAAAATACGCTCAGTCCGATATCAATGAATACGATTGGGACATGGACTACGATAAATATGGTGGATACTGGGAATACATTTTTTCCAAAAACAAACATTATAAAGAATTGAAACGCCAATATCCTGACGATTACGACGTACTCATAAGCAATTGTGAATCATTTTCCGATTACTACGCCTCATTTTAGAAGTTTAATATCAGTCGTTACATGAGAAATGCCAATTAATTCTCTACTTTTGGGAACCCATGAATGGAAGCTTAAAACATATTCTAAAAAAGTACTTGAAGTATTACAAGGTACGTAAACGTTTTGCACCTGAAGTGAAAGCCGAACAACTTGAGTTAGTTGATTACTGTCTCTTATACACATCTGACGCTGCCGACGATCTACTCTGTGTAGAT